>JAGWKM010000297.1 GCA_028865305.1 Patescibacteria group bacterium
GTGCTGTGGGCGGTGCTAGCCGCGATCTACGGCAGTTAAACCTTGCCTATACTCATTGCAACTGAGATTTCCAACCTACCAAGTTTCAGGTTAAGTAATTTTCCGCCCTTGGATATGCCTGGAATGCTTTCCTACTTCATAGCGGTCGGCCGAAACCTTTACCCAGAGGCTACGTCTGTAACCATCTTGTGGCGCGGAAAACCAATAGCCGGATGGGTGAAATCTAAATCTTAGTGTGCGGGTACTTGCCACGAATGTGGCGGCGGAAATGCTGCCCGGCGCTCGGCGCTTGCATGAACGCCTGATGTTCTGACGCTGACATGCCGTGATATGCGTAACTGCGGCCGTCTCGAAATGTGATCGTTAACGTCTTTTCGGCGGGATCGTAACTCGATGAAGCGATGTGCGATGAGTTTATATGCGCTATCTCGGACATGATCTAATCCGCCGCCGCAGGAATAGGTTGCGGTGCTGGTACCGCGTGTTGAGAGAAATGACCGTTGAAAAGATACGATCCAAAGTGGCTTAAAGTCACCCACGGCGCGGCATAAACTTTGCCGCCTGCCTGTCGCCACTCTCGGCAAAAATGATAGTCCTCGCTCAAAAGACGTTGAGTTTCCGGATCGATGCTGGTCTTAAAGAATTCATATATTTCCTCGCCCCCGGCTATGCTGCCGCTCAAGTCCAAAACATCGTTCTTATAGACCGGCGTTGTTGGGAGGAGCTTTTCAAACACTTGACGCTTGATCAACATGAAGCCAGTGCCACCATTCAACACTTCAAGCGGCAATGCCATTGGCACGCTCACTTCACCGGCATAATCCACCAAATTGGCAACGCCGGTTCCTGTATGAAATTGAAGCTCGTTTTGTGGTACGCCTGATTTCACAGCTTTTTCGATGCGATGCCAGTTGATTTCTTTTTTCGGATAGATGCCACAAATAATATCCTTATCAGCCATGATCATTGCTGGCACTTCATGGGGATTAAATTTTATATCTGCATCGACGAAAAAAAGGTGACTGGCATCCGATTTAAGAAACGCTTTTGTCATCGCGTTTCTGGCGCGCGGAATAAGCGATTCATTGAACATAATCGAGTAATAAGATTGGACTTTTATCTGGGCAAAAACATCACGTAACGACACCATGCTTTGAGCATACATGCCGCTGCACATTCCGCCATACATCGGCGTGGCGATAAAGAGTTTTGTCATTGCGCGGCGGCCGTCTTTTGATCAATGCAAAGCGC
>JAGWKM010000066.1 GCA_028865305.1 Patescibacteria group bacterium
CTCCCCTCGGATGCTTTGTTCCGCCATTTCACAGAAGAATGAGCACGATGGCAGCGGTTCGCTATGCCTTCCCTGCCCCGGCTGCAACTGAGAAAGACCATAGCGCTCTCCCGTCTTGCGATTTCGGAAAAAGTACGCCCCTGGGCCAATAGATTCTTGGATCGCCATCACCTCGGTGAATCGCTCTGGAAAATCCTGCCTTATTTTGTTCCAGTATCCTTCTCCGCCCTTTGGACATCCTATGCAGTTCGCGTTGTTGTACCCAAGTCTATACATCAGCGGAAGCTTCAGCCCGGCCCTGAGAATCATCTCCAGGCAATCATCATGCGAGAGATTCGCTTCGATTAACGGAAAACGCCAATTTCCCCCTGTTAGGCGCGCTGCCCTATGTGCCTCTTCTTTGGTAAATCCCATGACGTGGATGTCACCCGGAAGGCAGTGCGCCTCGATAACGGCGCGCTTTAGCTCCATCGAGCACGGCGCACCCCACACGCGGTTGACCATGAATCTTTTCTTCTTCCATACCTCGTGTGCTGATGCACCATATTTTTCATCTTTTAGCTGGACAATGGGATGCCCGAGCCAGCCCTCGCAATCTCGCAGAAACCTCCGATTGTCGGGATGCTCTTCCACCAAAAAGGCGTTAAGAATGACCACTCGATCATGCCCAAATTCCGCAAGCGTCAATTTGGCGGCGACGGCTGAAGCCGCCCCGCACGAGAAATGACAAACGATTCTAGCTGGGGTAGTCATCTATATAATTCCCTAAACAATAGGCAAACCATTGGGGCTTTCGAGCCTGAATCCGCGGGTCCGCTTTCTCTGCAATCGAACTGGTTTTGCCATGCCTACTCCCTATTCGCTACTTCCTACTCGCTACTCCCAGGTTTTTGGAAATTCCTTCCACTCCCGGCCATCGAGCAGCCGGCCGGAGTCCTTCTTTCCGACAAATCGCATCATTTGACCAAGCGGGCGCGCGGGCCACCCGTGAAGAATCGAGTGTGAAGAACCATTGCACGAGACAACGAGGTCTGTCTTGCTTAACGGCTCATCGTCCCCTACGGCTTTCCACGCTCCCCATTGCTTAAAGAAGAACGGCACGCCATCCGCCTGGCACTGGTCGCGCACGCTCCGAAACCAGTCCGGATGCGCCGGCCGGGCGTGCGGTCCCGACTCACCGCCAGCAATGATCCAATCGACACCAATTTTTCTCCATTTATTGTGGGAAAGAGACGTATCGCTGGGCAAGGTTAAATCCAGAGGAAAGAAGGGACTGAGATCCACCGGCCCCAGCGCTGGCTCGTAGCTCACAAATCGCACCACCGCGGGCGTTTGCAGCAGCAGTGGAATTCGTTCATCGGCGGTTTGCTGATCTTCAACGCTCACGCCAAGCCAGACGTTGGGCAGTGATTCGTCAAGCGCCGGATCTCCATCTACCAGTCGCAGCTTCATTTCCATTTCTTGTGGAAGATTAACCAGAAGATTAGTGTCGCCTCTTTCCGCTCCCCGCCAGATCCCGTTTTTCAAAAGCGTGTGAAGATATGCTTTCTTTTGCATGTTGAAACTCAGCATATTTTCAGCCCGCTTAGTAAGAATCTGAAAGATGAGATCCGGCCGCATGGCAGCCGCTAGATAGACCGCTGCTATAAAATTCATCGGCACGTGGTCATGGAACAAATCGCTCATGGAGTTGACAAATATCCGAGACGGACGGCCTTCGGCTTTGGCCTTCGGAGAACCGCGCCAGCGCAGCGGCCAGTCCAGCCGCTCTGGATGGATGCGCACGTCGGTGAACTTCCGCCCGGGATACGGTCGGTGAAACAGCGCTTCGGCGTAACAGTTCTTGCAGCCCTGGCTTACCTTGCTGCATCCCGTCACCGGGTTCCATGTCGCATCCGTCCATTCGATTCCCGTCTTATTGCCCATCGCGTTTCCCCCTATTCGCTACTCCCTACTCGCTATTCGCTGCCTTCATCGGTTTCGGCATCCGGCCCCGGCACCAGGTGAACAGACAGCCAAAGCAACAAAACAGCTTCCAGATCTCGTCTGAAAAGTCCGTCTGCTCAAATTCCTTCCGGCAGGCGTGGCAGATGTAGCGGTTGTCGTCCAGTTTTGCCAATTCAGAACTCATAATTCATAACTCCCAACTGGCTTTCATTCGTTTTGCTGATTTCCGAACAACAAAAGATCGGGAGGCTCCCATTCGACCAGCCTGGCTGCGCACGCTTTGGCAGAGAGGCCCGTGGGTTGATTGGGACGTATCTCAGTATGCCCAAATTCAACCTGGGGCAATTCTGGGGCTTTTTTGAAATTCAAACACTCAGCCCCACCCGCTTCAGAATCCGGAAAGGCGCCGTAGTAGTCCAAAAGATGAGCCGCAAAGAACCGCTCGCAGGCCGGGGAACAGAACGCCTCTGGGATAGAGCGTCTGACTCTCCCGTTGCAGGTATTCATCGCCACAGAGAAGGCATTTTCGAAAAGAGTCTACGCGCACGTGTAAAGACCTCCAACACCCCTAAAAGTGTGTTGTTCAGTTGTTCGTTTCAAATAATCTAACAATAAAATCAATAAGTTAGATATATTGAAACGAACGACAAACGAACAACAAACGAATAACAAAACCCCCTTAACGAACGACGCTTTGCGAAACAAAGCGGCCGACGAACAACAAGCGGACAACACTTTTGTTATTCGCTTCATTTGATGATTACAAAGGTACTTAACCCCAAACGGACAACGGACAACAGGGGTAGGGGGGAGTTGTCCAGATAAAGATATTATAAAAATGGTAATTTTAGTCATTTGGAACCACCCATACGCTTTGACGGCCAGATTCCCCAACCCTCAACTCTTTCTTCAGATGCCTGTCCGGGTGAATTTCATCGGAAATTAGATATTTCATGCGACGGTCAAAGGTCTCTGAACCCATGCGGTGGAAGCGGTTGCGCAAAGGCCGAAGCTTCACTCCGTTTTTCCGACGAACATAATCCACAATATCCTGCTCTTCGCGGACCCATGGCTTGACGTCCGCATTGCGAAAAACATGATAGAGCGAGTCAAGTAGAAAATCGCAGAGGGCGATCGCGGGATTGATATGTTTCGCTGCCACGTGGGTACTTTCGCAATCGAGCGCGGCATAGATCATGGCGAACTTGGGAACATAGACACAGTGCCGGGCTGCAAGCTTACGGATAAGCGGATCGTCAGCGCCGCGAGAGCGGGTACTTCGATAAAACTTTTCCCATATTGGAAAAGCTTCCGGAGACCAGTGCAGGCGGGTACTTTCCTTTGACCCATAAAATCTCAAGACGGAAGAAAGTGGTTCAATCAGCGGCAACCATTCGTGGAGGTCCGGCTGAGTTGATCTGGGATTCGGGTCTTTCGATTCGCCTGGCACATAGATGTTGCGGTTGCCAAGTCCACCCTTTACGTCTCGCGGGTCCATATCGGCAAGATCATCCGGTTCGCTAGCCGCCAGCATGGAAAAGGTTGGAGGGTTTTTGATCTTCACCTTCTTCATGGAGCTTGGAACTTCCAGAACCGTCGGCGTGTCAAAAGTTTTTTTGATGGAGGGGATCAGCGTATTTCCCTTCTGCTTGGCCTTAATCAGCATCATGTTGTACTCGTCCAGAGTCACCAAGACAGACGCCTGACTTTTCTCATGTGCTGATTCGAGGGATTCACTCACGGCTCGGATCAAGCCCTCGCCGGAAGCCAAATCAGAAAATGGAATGATGCCGGGATTGATTTCGGGTACGAGGTCGAAGACCGGCGCCATAGCCACACCCTTCCTCCCCCAGGCGCTTTCTCCCACGATCACCGTGAACAAATTGGGATAGACAACGCGAGAAACATTCATATAAACCGATTTCCCAAGCGCAGCTCCAACCATCGTCATAAAACATGCCAAATGGAAGTTGTCCGAGCTTTCGACGCGCGGCCCAATGATCTTGCGATAGGTTTCAGAAAGACCGTACCAGGCTTCCTCCGGAACTTGCGGGCACTTAGCAGAATCCTTCCGGCGAGGGCTTGGCGCCTCTTCCTCGGGCTCTGGCTCTTCCGCTGGCGGCTGATGTGCCGGTTCAATAATTTCAGGATAGTATTCGACTTTCTGAAATCCGCCTTTGACGGCCAGCTTGGAAATGTCCTTGCCCCACTTCTCACGAATGATTTCCTCAAATTGGAGGTTGGGAACCTCCAATCGCATCTTGCCATTCGATGAAGGAAGCATGCGACATGGCTTAAGCCAGGTTTCAAAGCTTTTAGCGTTGATTTTGGGTTTCAGCGTTTCGAGGATATTCTGCCAGGCGTCCAAGCTTGCTCCGGTATTACATTAGAAATTTAAGATCCTCTTTGCTTGTGTTACCGTGCTGTTGGGCACGTTCGTCGCGCCACTGTTCGCAGATGATTTGCGCCACCAGCAGCAGAGAAAACAATGCCGGCCCGCGCTGTTCGCCCTGAATATGTTTCAACAGTTGCATAGCCAGATTTTCTCCGTGCTGGAACTGCTCGGCGTCCAACATGGCAACAATCAGCCGGTTGAATCGCACGATATCTACATCGACAAACTGATTGAAGCTTTCAGGCATCTTTCCGGCTGGGCTGTCGCTCATCGTTTTGCCCCTTGAAGCCGGAGCCGCGCTGAATCAGAATGGACCCCCCGGCAGGGAACCGCCCTGGGATTTTTTCTAAAGCAATACAACGCGGCCTCCGGCTTCACCCCTTCGGCACAAAAGCAGCAGACTTCGGAGCCATCGCGCATGCATTTTGGAACTTCAGCAGCAAGGTCGGCTCGAAAGTCAATGTCCGTAAGTTTACGTTCGGTGCATTTGTCGCACGCCAGGTGAACCCATTTGCTGAAACGGATGAAAGACATTCAAACCTCCGCGCCGAGTTTCTCCGCCCACTTGCGTTTCGAGCCGCAATCGCGCACTGCCGCTCCAAAGCCCGCTCAAAATCCGATAAAAAATATTGACTTATCGCTCATGATCTCTCCTATGCTTTTGCCCTCATGTCCGGCCGAGTGTCCACAATCACCCGGCCGGGGGTTGCGTGCGTCAGTCATTAGTCTGCTAAGACCCCGGCTGTTGGTTCGTGCTCAACCGGGCATGAAGGCAAAATTTCAATTAACTTCTGTGCGCTGACGGCTAGCGAATGGCCGATAGCCAACCGGCATGTGCATGCTGATCAAATCGCTTTCGAGCTCGTTGCCGGCGCGGTCCAGGATGCCCATCGTCTGCGCGAATTCGCGCGAGTCGTGCGGCGATTTGGGCGACAGCAGATAGATTTTTGCGACGTGGACTTTTGCGTGCTCGATAATTTCCAGTGCGAGAAGATGCATGATATATTTCCTTCAATTTTTCTCGGTCGATGGCCACGCTAAATCCGCCTATGGAGTTGGAATTGGAATGTGAAAGGCTATGAATGCCAGCTTGAGCAGCATTGCGACGAGGACCACTCCGCCGGCGAGAGCGAAGCTGGCAAAGACCATCGGCAAAGGCAGGCGGCGGTTTTCGAGATATTCAAAGCGCCCGTGCTGACGTTCTGAGTCAGGCATCATGTAAACCGTGTTCCGAGCGCGGGCAAAGCGGTCTGGAGGGATTTCCAACTTGCGACCTCCCACCAGGTTCTTGTAGGCTTCAGACCTTGAATTCGCCAGCGGATCGGGCGAGGACGTTATGCACCATCGAGCCATGTTTATCACTGAAGCTTTCATGATTTTGACCTCCACAATCAGAATCAGAGAAGGGAAGGGGCGTCTTGATTGCCGGCAGCCCTTCGGGCGAACCGGCTGCTTGTCGCCCCTCCCCGGCCCCAATCACTTGATGAACAGATAGAAAAAATTAACGAAGACGAGCGTTATTAAGGCGACGGCCAGCATCCGGTTGGAACGTTTGAGCGTGAGAATTCTGTTTTCGAGCGCCGTCACATAGATCAACTTTGGGTCGTCCATCACATCTGAGCCATTGTGTTCTTGCATACATCCTCCCTGTGCTGGATTGGACCCTGCTTTTCAAAACCCTTGTTCCCGGGCCTGGCGTTTGATCTCATCCACGTAAAGCACGAATTTGCGGATGCGATCAAAATCCTCAGTCTCCTTAGCCGAATCCACCATCAGTTCGATGAGTGCGTACAGATCTACACCAAGGATTTGAAGATTAAACGTCCG
>JAGWKM010000067.1 GCA_028865305.1 Patescibacteria group bacterium
GGAGCCAAAGGCGCCTGGGAGATCTTCAAGTCTTTCGAGAAGGTCGCGTCGAAGATCGCCGACGCTCGGCTATTGGTCGTGGCCAAGCGAGATGCATCAGCTGAGTCCAAACTCGAGTACGCCAAAGCGCACGGATTCGCCGATAAGGTCGTCTTAACCGGGTGGCTCTCGGGCCGTGAATTGCATGCAGCTTATTCAGCAGCAGATGTGGTCGTCAATCCATCTGTATGCCTCGATACCTTTGGTCTCGTGAATATCGAAGCCATGGCTCTCTCGAAGCCGGTCGTCGCCACCTGCTTCGGCGGCTCGCCGGAGATCGTTCTCGATGGCGAAACTGGATATATCGTGAATCCGCTTGATCTGGATATGTTGGCAGAAAAGATACGCAATCTGCTTGGAGATCAGGCGAAGGCAAATCGTTTCGGGGAAGCAGGCTATGCAAGAGTGAAACGCTATTTTTCTCTGACGAAGCAAGCAGATGAATACGAGAAGATGTTCCGAGACTGATTCATGCCAGGTCTACCGATTTTTGCCCATGTATGATAATGTCCTCTCATGTCCATAAGCGCCAATAATACCAATCCCCATCCTCGCCTCATCGAGCATCTGGTCGGCAAAAAGATTTTCTCGAAATCGCCCCTCGTCGTCATCGATGTCGGCGCGCGCGGCGGCGCCGGCAAGGAATGGAAAGTCTTCGGCGATCAATACAAAGTCATCGGCTTCGAAGCCGATCCGGTGGAATGCGAGCGCCTCAATCAGGCGGCGCCGAGCCATGAGCGCTACTATCCTGCCGCTCTCTGGTCAAAGAAAGGGAAGCGCAAGTTCTATATCCATGGCCGCCATGCACCAACCTCCAGTTTCTATGACTCCGATGCGACATTCTTGTCCCGCTTCCCGGGTTGGGAGCCGTGGATGCCGCATCGCACGGTGACCTTGAATACCACCGACTTTGCTTCATTCCTGAAAGAGAATCGCATCCGCGACCTGGATGTCATGAAGCTCGACGTAGAAGGCGCCGAGCTCGAGGTGCTCCGCGGTCTCGGCGCGAAGGCGTGGAACGAGCTCGTGGCCGTCAGCCTCGAAGCGTACTTCACGCCATGGGGAAAGGGCATGCCGACATTTTCTGAAGTCGACAGCTTCATGCGCAAGAAAGGATTCGTCCTCTATGATCTGCCGATATTCCGGTGGGAACGGCGGCCGACATCGCCCTACATGTTCACTGATGGCATATTCGGGCCGACGGATAGGGGCCAGGTCGTATTCACGCAGGCGCTCTACGTGCGCGATGCCGTGATCGAGCTCAAGGATCCGAAGCGCCGGAAGTTTTGGACGGCAGATAAGATTTTGAAATTGGCCGCGGTCATGGAACTCTTCAAATTCGAGGACTGCGCCATGGAGCTTTTGCAGGAAGCGGCGAAGGCGGGTTTGCTCAAAGGACACGATATAGATATCATGCTTGACCTCCTCACGCCGGATATCGATGGCAAACGGGTCAGCTATAAGGAATTCGTGGAGCACATAAAGCGCGAAGGCCCGCCGCGTTACATTCAAGGCCGCCGCGTCAGCCAAGAAGAATACGCCAAGTATTTGGCAGAGAAAGCAAGAAAAGAAAAAGAAAAGCGAGCCTAGGCTCGCTTTTTGTCTGGGTGCTGGCGGCGATATTCTTCCACCATTCGCTTCAGGCCTTCTTCTAAGCTTATCTGTGGCTCCCAACCGGGTATCCTGTCGTGGCTCGGTAAACCCATGTGCGAAAAGCCTACTTTCTCACCGGGAATCACTTTGGCGCCGGTCATACTGGCGATTATTTCCGCGACTTCGCGGATAGATGTCCATCTGCCCGAGCTGATGTCATAGATGCCGCCCTTTATCTTTTCTGTGAGTATCTTGTAGTAGGCGCGGGCGCTGTCCTCGACGTGAATGAACTGGCGCATCTCTTCGCCAGTCGTCATCATGACGATGGTGCCAGTGGTGAAGGCTTGGTTGATGAAGTCGCCGATGACATGGCTGCGGTCATTCGAATCCTCGAGCTCGCCGTAGACGTTCCATTGTCGGCCCCAATAGCCATGCGGAATGAGGCGAACCCAGATTTCGCCCAAGCGCTTGGTGGCGCCATAGGGCGTGCCGTATTCCTCGGCGAACTGGCTGGAGACGTAGAAAAAGGGAACCGAGTGCGACTGCAGCTGCTTCATGACGTTCTCGAGGAGCTTCATGTTCCATTCGAGCTGGTGGATGAGGGCATCCTCTCGGAAGAGATATTTGGCGCCGCCGACATCCCATGCGAGAAAATAAACGCGGTCGACTTTGTCGAGAGGCAGCGTGGCGAACCGGGCATCCTCATCGGGGCTTCGACGGATGTCGAACGGCACGACTTCTTCACCCTGCGATTTCAGGAATCGGCAGAATGGCACGCCGATGAAACCGCTCGAGCCGAGCACGAGGTTCCGCACTTTTTTTGATTTGTCGCGCTTCTGTTCGGGCGACATCGTACCAGGAATACTACAGTCTGGCCGTCGAATCGGCAAATCGAAAACCGCCCTGCCAGGATGTGTTCCTGGCGGGGCGGGGTGATGGAGGGTCGGAGAGGTGCTTACTCGGAGAAGCCGGCCATCCGAAGAGCTTTCTTCACCGGCTCGATGAAGTTCGGTTGGATGCAACTGAACCATTGCAGGTCCGAATTGTCGTCCCGGAGCTTGATCGGCGTGTCCTCGTAGACGAATACCGTGTGGATGTGCCACAACGACCACCAAGGATGCGGATAGCCTGTGCGTTCCGGGTTCAGAACCATTTGGTGCCCGATGAAGGCGATGTCTTCATCTGCCGGCTCAAATCCGAGCTCCTTCTGGCAGGTCAGCTTGACCCAATAAGACAATTCTTCGCAGCTCGGCTTGATCTCACGGCCAAACAGGCAGAACTCGCCTTTCCAAGGTACCGCTGTCCGGCGTGCCAACCCGAATTGGACGACTCCGCCGTATGATCTCACCAGAATGGTATCTGGCGAGCTCACAACGCCGTACTCAAGGATGGCCTTGTATGGTTCCTCCGGCGCAAACTTCCGCCGATTGACTTCGGCCGCGATCTGCTCCGGCGTCGGGTGATACCAATCGATTTTTTCTTCCATCGTTCACTTCCTTTCTATAAAAGAATCCCGCGACATGCGGGTATCTGAGTACTATTATAGCATAAAATAGATATTTGTCAATTAATCGTATCCCGCCAAAATAGTGTAAGATACAAGCACCATGGCCGCCGAATGCCCTCCAATCCTCTTCATCATCTACCGTCGACCGGAGACTACCAAGCGCGCTTTTGAGGCTATCCGACAGGCACGGCCAGCCAAGCTTTTCGTGAGTCAGGAAGCTTTGCCTGCCGACCGTCTCGAGCAATCGGGCTTCGCGGAGCGGCATGCCGAAGCACGCGCTATCGCCACGAATGTCGATTGGCCCTGCGAGGTCAAGACGCTCTTTTTCACGGAACATCAGGGCATCATTCAAGGCTTCAAGAAATCACTCGACTGGTTCTTCGAGAATGTCGAGGAGGGCATTATGATAGAGGACGATGAGATCATCGAGCCTACGTATTTCCGATTCGCGGCGGAGATGCTGGAAAAATATCGGACCGATACGCGCGTCATGTGCGTGACCGGCAGCGACGCGCTCCATTATTACGACCAGCCATACAAGGACAACAGCTACTATTTCCTCTCCATCCCGTGCGTCTGGGGCATGGCCACCTGGCGCCGCGCTTGGAAATTGTACGACCCGGACGTAAAGCAGTGGCCACAGGTTCGCGACAGCAAGCTCCTCTACGGTCTTTTGCCGACTCGCGCGGCCGCGCATTATTTCAGCCAGAAATTCCAGCTCTATCACGACCATCTCGTGAATAGCTGGGACGGCCAATGGATCTTCGCCTGCCTTGCGAACAAAGGCCTCACTATCTATCCGACCAAGAATCTCATCTCCAACGTCGGCTTCGGCAGTGTCGGAGCTTTGCACAAAGCCATGCCAGGGGACGACCTCTGGGCCGATCTTGCTATGGAGCCGCTCTCGTTCCCGCTCAAGCATCCGCCTGAAGTCGCCGTGAATAAAGTTTGGGACGAGTATGCCGTCGGCGCCCGTTATGCAAAATCCAAATTATCGACCGCGCAAAAGCTGAAATGGTCGGTGGAGTCAACGTTTCCCGGCCCGTATATCGCCGTGAAGAGATTCTTTGACCGCATCTTCCGGCCGAAGCAATTCGCCTCCCACGACTACAAAACCGAACGTCAGCTCCTGCCGTGAAGAGACTGATTTGGTTGTATGTATCATATTGGGTTGAAATAAATTGATTTTTCCTTTAAAATGCACGGATATGTGTAATATAAGTTGTATAATCTTTGGTGCCGTTAATATCTTGCGTGAAGAAATTTCAGGCAAGTCAGTTTTGGATGTTGGGTCATATAACTACAATGGCAATTTTCATGATTTCCTGAAATATTATAAACCGAAGAAATTTATTGGAACTGATATGATTCCTGGGCCAGGGGTTGACGTCGTCTGTAAAGGAGAGGATATTCTCACACGATTCGGCCCAAATAGCTTTGACGTAGTCCTTTCCAGTGAGCTTATGGAACACGCGAGAAATTGGCGAGAAATAATTTCAAATATCAAGAATGTTTGTAAACCCGGCGGACTCATAGTCATAACTACTCGATCGTTTGGTTTTGGTCTTCATGCGTACCCATATGACTACTGGCGATATGAAGAAGATGACATGAGGAGAATTTTTTCAGATTGTAGTATTTTGGCTTTGGCAAAAGACCCTATCGCACCTGGGGTGTTTATAAAGGTACAAAAACCACTCAATTTTAAGGAGAATGATCTTTCAAATATCGAATTATACTCAATGGTTCATCAGAGGCGGATTCGTAATCTCGATCCGGAAAAGGAGAAAAGATTTCTTTCTAAGTATAACCGCCGCAAACGAATTGTCGCAATGAAAGATGCTTTTGACAGGAAAGTGGCTACGTTATTACATAAACTAGCCCGCTTTGATTCAAAAGTCTAAAGAATCAAAATCCGGTTTGTAATATTCCAAATGTAAGTAGTGAAATAACTACTGATTTGCGAATGTCTCTATATATGTTACATGCTTCACGTCGGCTTGCTGCATCCGAGTAGGTTCGGATATAAGCGTTTACTAGTTTCCTAAAATCAATAAAAGCGACAATCTTGTAATGAGCAGATTGTCTGCGTCCGTTAAAAAAGTCTACGAGCCTCTGAATTCTGTGTGGCGGTAACGTGATATAGGGACGGATATTTCTCTCATATATGGGAAAAACGTTCATCATTTGAATTTTTTGCGTTGTAGACATCGCAGAAACTGATGTCGGTTGAATTCTATATTTAACTAGTGATTCCGGAATGTTTGCTAAACGGAACCCACGTTCCGAAAATCTGCTCCAAAGATCGTAGTCTTCAACATATAAAAATGAGTTATCATACATACCGATCGTTTTAAACGCTTTGGTACGCATCATAACAGTGGAGTGAATAAATTGTGTCTGCAATAACAGTTTAAATCTAATTCTTTCATAATTTTCTGGTTTTCTTTTTGTTCCAATATTCTGTCCACTTGCATCAATAACTTTTGCATAAGAACCGACAGCCGCCACGTTCGGGTGCGAATCGAGGAAAGCGACTTGTTTTGCGAAGCGGTCGGGAAGGCATAGGTCATCAGCGTCGAGCACGGCCAGATATTCGCCTTTAGCGATTTTGACCGCCTCATTTCGGGCGATAGCTTGGCCGGAATTCTTGGATAGGTGAATGACCTTGATGCGCGGATCTCTTTTGGCATAGTCGTCGGCGATGCGGCCAGTCGCGTCTTTGGCCGCGTCATCGGCGATGATGAGCTCCCAGTTCGTGTAGGTCTGCGCCTGCATGCTCTCGATGGCTTCGCCGATATATTTCTCGGCGTTATACGCGGCCATGATGACGGAGACTAGAGGTTTGTTGGGATTCGTATCCATGAGGGGGGACACATATCTTTATTCTCTAAGCGCCGGTCGCGGAACCATGGTATTGGCGCGATCACCATTTTATCAGGTCTTGGGTCGAGCCAAGCACCCCACCATGAGAATGA
>JAGWKM010000298.1 GCA_028865305.1 Patescibacteria group bacterium
AAGACAGCCACACCGCCAGAGCGAGTGCGAAAACAAATAACGGTCGCGATCCGGACACGTCGATACCTCTTTCAGGAAACGGGATGAACGCCGTGGCTGTAGATCAACAGCCACCAGAAAAAAAACAGGATGCCGGCCGCGGTCGCCAGAAATATCGCAGGACCGAAAAACGGCCGATGCCTTTTGTGCATTTTTCCCTTACTCATATCTCTACTCGGGCACGTTCCCTAATTTCGTGCGGATGTTTACGAAGACGTTTGCATCCGGGCTATCTGCAATTGATCTCTATCTGTTTCTTCAAACGGGCAAGATAGTCCGATGCCGTTTCGTCATGTCGCTGCGGCACCAAATAGAGAAGTTTCGCTGCAATGACATACGGGCCCGCCGTTTTGGGTGAGGCAGCATTGCCACCCGTCAAAATGGGGCGAACCAACGCCAAAGCGGTTCCCGTGTCGCCGCAATAGCGGCGCAAGGAGACGTTTTTCGCGTACCAGTCGGCCGCCTGAAAAATAGCCATCAGCGCAACGGTTGCGATTCCGAACACCATTACGATGCTCGGCAAGGCCGCACGACACCTCCGATGCGCGGCAGTCCCCGTATGGATTCCGGCCGCTATGGCCTCGCCATCCATGCACTCTTCCCCCCAAGCGTTGTTCTTGGGAATCGAAACTAATCAATGGCCGTGCGTTTACGCTTTGAGTTCCGTCAAATAGAGCGCGGTAAATTGCGTCGTCATGCGTGCGATAAATCTATCAGCGGCAGTTTCATGCGAATCGGCGACGTCTACGATATTTCACCATTTATCTGTGTGCTTGCCTTTTTGCGGCAACGTCGATGTCATGTTTTGCATTGGTGCGACAAATTCACGCATCGCGGCGCGATCCCATTTGCCTGCCGATGCACGGATGAATGTGTTGTCGGCAACCGGCGTTACCCCTGTTCATTATTCCTATTCGCGTCCGCCACAGTCGAAAATAATTTCTACCGCCTCCCTTGAAACGGATTTTCCGCACCCCATCTCTACATGAGCGATTTTGGAGGAATGCGCCGTGACCGGCTTGATATCGCAGGAATTTTTCTAAGGCCGTCCCGGCCAATGAACCACTCGCGGGAACATACAGGAACGAGGTCGCGTGACCCGTGCGCGACCCAAGAAGAACGGTGGCGAGGCGTGAGCCTTGCGTAACGGGCGGAGAAACTTCCGCCGTTCCGTTCGGCAAAGCCCGAGGAGAATGC
>JAGWKM010000299.1 GCA_028865305.1 Patescibacteria group bacterium
CGATTTTCACGGCTGCGCGCGCCAGGCTTTAATCTCGGCTTCGGTCGCGGGCCGGCTAGAACAAATTGTGAATTCAACCCTAGCGAGTGCGGTAACTTCCATGCCATTGCGCTTGACGACTTGCTCGCGAAGATAGCTGACGATCTCGGGGTTGATGATGCGGCCGGGGTGGCCGTCGGCCCAGGTGAGAATGATTGGATAAATCATGCAATAGCTTGTTGTCTTTGGATTCTCGCCTGTTCCCCACGCCAACCAAAACTTATTGCCGGACCGCGCTTTGCATTGCATTTCATGCAGACAGGATCGACGCGAAGAGGGTATCCATAATCGCGATGATCATATCGAGTGGCTAGAGTTCCGCAGTCGACACATGGTTGGCCGGATATCGGTTTTAACTTTCCGGCTGCGATGGCAGCCCGCAATAAGTTGCCGACGCGCTTTTGAATAATCTTTATCAAGCTATTGCAGGACTCGCAATACTGAGCATTCCCATTATGTGTCGGCGTTTTTACAATCTCTACAAGACAGACGTGACATATTTTCATTTTCGATTATCCGCCTTAAGCTTGCCTTTTGTTTCTAGCTCAATTAACCGTTGAGTCTTCGGTGGAATGCGTTTATTTCTACGCCAAAAACTGACGATAGCCCGTGTCATTCTTAGTTTCTTGGCCGTCTCTGATGCACCACCGAAATGGTCGATTACCTGCTCTGGAGTCATGGCGCTAGTTTAATCAACGGGATGGAAATGTCAAATTATTTTCATAAAGGCATTGACGAAACGGTAAAATTATTTTACATTTTGATCACCAGCCCGGCAAGGCGCCGCAAACAGGAGACGTGGGTGAAGATTCGGTATCTCTTACTGGCAATTGTTTTTGGCGTGGTCGGATGGACCGCGCGCGGCATGCTCGCGGTGCCGTCCGACCTTGAGCAGGAGGTCATGGTGAACGATGCAACGTGCGCCAAGTCGGCGCCGGCGGGCTACGCCGGCTACTCCGTCACGCGCGCCGGCGAGTTGCGTGGGTGCCTGAATGCTCTGATCGACGAAAGCGATTGGACGAAGGCGAAGATCAAATTCACCAGGATCGAGGTGAAGTGATGGAGACGATTTCCCTCGCAGCGTTGAAAGAGATGGGCGGCGCTTCGGATGCGACGCACGCGGTTTTTCATCGAAGCGGTGAACTGTATTTTTGCGTTAAATCCAATTCGCTCGATGAAGAGAAGGAAGATGC
>JAGWKM010000300.1 GCA_028865305.1 Patescibacteria group bacterium
TGTGCATGGATAAAGAAGTTGCATAATTCCTTTATCATGTCAAGAAGCCCTAAAGCGTACAATTCCGTTTATTTTTTCTGGCTTTCGAGCCACGTATCCAAATCTTCCTGCCGGCAATAGTAGCGCCCCGCTATCTGATAGTGGGGAATGCGAAGTTTTTTATTTTTTGTGCGCATGAAACGCCTGAAAGTCTGGATATGCACGCCAATATAATTTGCCGCCGATTTTGGGGGAAGCAAACCGTTGATTCCGGTCGTATCCGTCATCCTCTGCGAACTCCAGAATGTCATTTTCGCTTCTTTTTATATCTTACGGCGCATTAAAACACAATAGCGCGTTTTTACACTCGTTTTGAAACGTTTTAGTTTGTTGAAGATAGCCGCCATCTCCCGTCAAGATACGTGAAATGCCAAGGGCAGCTTGCTTCTCTGTCTCAGACGACAGGTGGCGGTTGAAAAGAGGAACCCCTCGGCATCGTCTTTGACACAAGGAGGCTTCAATGGCTCGCAAGCACAAGCGTCATAAACGTAAGTAAGCCAGATGCCGGTTCCCGCTCCCGCAATCCCTGCCATGCCGCCCACGGGTCAACCGCCAGTCGGTTCCTCCCCGGCAACGGCTCCGGTCCCTAACAAGGGTCTTGAAGCGGCAGGAATGGCGAAATTGAGCCTGATAATCCGGCAGATGGAACTTATCGTTCCCCTTCTAGGGGCTGGAACGGAAGCCGGGAGGGACGTTCTGAAAGCGCTGACCAGCCTTTCCAAGCACGTCCCTCCGGGCGCCGTCTCTCCGGGGGTCGAACAGTCGGCCATGAATCAAGTGCAGATGAAGATGAAACAGCAGACGCCGCAACTGGCGCAGATGCGCGCCGCGATCGCGCAACAGAAACCCGAAGGGACCGCGCCCCCCGCGGCAGCAGCTTAAAGAGGCAAAAATGACCAATCTCTTTCAGGACGGCACCAAATCGGTCCCCAAATCCAGCCAGAATATCGTGCGCGTCGCCATGACGCAGGACGAACTGATTGCGCGCAAGGACCATATGCCCGCCGCTGATATGTCCGAAGCCGTGATCGCGCATGTTCCGAATCGCGGCGGCAAAAGTTCGGGCGGGGGTTAATCATGCCGGTAATCGAACTTGATGAAGCGGAATTTCTTAACCTGAAGAAAATCAGGGATTCGGTCGGCAAGATGCTTGCCAATCCGAAAACACGCTCCAAAATTCTTGAAGCGCAG
>JAGWKM010000068.1 GCA_028865305.1 Patescibacteria group bacterium
AAGTACAAAGCCGCGTCCAATAGCCTGGACGCGGCCTCCATTTTGGCAGCGGCAATTACTTCCTGACCTTTAATTTCCACGGTCAAGGGAGGGTGACTCCAGTTGCGTTTATGGTCAGGGTTATTTGGGTTGTGGAATTGGCATAGCCGATGATCGACAGGTAATTCCCCGTTGCCAGGTCGCTAATCGGGGCTATACCTCCAGCGTTTGCCGCCGAGACAACGTAAATTGTGCCTTTGGTGGTTGTGGCTCCGATGGTAATTACCCCGGAGGTTAAAACCGTTACAGGCTGGCCGGTACTGGCCGAATTAAGGGCAATTCCCAAAACCGCTGCCGTCGCGCTGGCATTGGATTTCGCGCCTACAACTTGATTGCTGGAATTGAGGTAAACGCATTGGCCCTGCGTGATGGTCCCCCCCGCGGTGTATTGCTGCGGCACCCCGGAAACCTGCGCGACATTGGCGGCGGTGATGGTCAGATCGAGGGCGCAAACGGGGGACGCGAAAACCAGGCAAAAAGCGAGCAGAAAAACAAACAGGGCAAGAACCTTTTTCATTGTTTTAACTCCTTAAATTCCCCTGGAACGGACTTCAAAAGGCCCCTCGGCCTGCAAAACCAGTTCCAGAATTTTTTGCCGCATTTCCACCAGGTTGCGGAAATGCTCGCCCCAAGAAACCGATTTTCCGTCGATGGAATATGACGGCTTGGGGCTTACGGTCAACGATTGTATTTGGGCGTCGATGTTGCTGAGCGATTGCAACAATGCCGCCTGATTTCCATTCTGCATCGGTTACTTTTTCTTCTTGGGACCAAAAGCGGGCGTGGGCTCGGGAGCTTCGTCCACCTCGGTTACGGTTGCCGGGTGTTCGCTGCCACGGATACCGCAATGGTGGTCATAACGGGCCCGGGCCTGGTGTTCGTCATGGGCGCGGATGGACAAACCGGGATTGTCCGGCCGGGTCACGAAAAAGACCTTCGGGCCTTCGAAAGCCTTGTCTGCCAGTCGTTGGCTGCGGACCTCGATAGGCAGGGAAACTTCCTCTTCGATGGCTTTCAACCGCTGCTCGGCCTGTAGCTGCCGGGCAGCATTGCCAGCCAGGGCTTTTTCAAGCTGGTCGATCCGGGCCAGCGCTTCCTGCAAATTGGTCGGGGCGCCGGAAGCTGCGGGGACGACGGGCGCCGCTGCCGGGGGGACAGTCGGCGCCGCCGTCGGGGCAGGAACAGGGGCCGGTTTTTCCTTCTTGGCCTTCGGGGCAGGAGCCGCGGGCGGTTGCGGAGGCGCGGGCGGTGCCGGGGGAGTGGGAACGGCTAAACTTGGCGTCTTTGCCATTGTTTTTCATCCTTGAAAAAGTTGTTGACGGTTTTTCAAAAACCAGGGCTTTTTTGAAATCA
This sequence comes from Patescibacteria group bacterium, assembly GCA_028865305.1. Lineage (GTDB taxonomy): Bacteria > Patescibacteriota > Minisyncoccia > UBA6257 > 2-01-FULL-56-20 > REEB161. The sequence goes on from JAGWKM010000068.1 coordinate 1,393, forward strand.
CTTCGCGGCCGGTCCGGCAACCTGCAAAAGTTGGTTTCCCACCTCCCGCATGTAGGTTTCCAGTTGATGAACGCGGGTGACGGCATCGGAATTGTCCGGGTGCGCGGCCAGCTTGGCTTGCAAGTCCTTGACCTGAGCGGTCAAGGTTGTGACCTGGGTTTCAAGGTCCTTCGTGTGCTGAAACCGCGCCTGGAGTTGCGACAAAACCGGGTCCACGGTAGGGGTTGGGGTTGTCGGGTCCATTGTCTATTTCCTCCACAAGAGATTTATTGCCGAATTTCTGCCCATAAACTTGATCGAATTCTTGGCCCCAGGTTTCCCAGGACTGGTATTCAAACCGGCCAACGTGCCGGAGCTTCACGGCACTTGTAGCAACCACCTTTGCCCCGATGCGAGCCAGGTCACGGCTAAAATTCCAGTCCTCTGGGGCAACCTGAGCGACGAATTTACCGTCGGGCCTCTTAACGATTCTGTCCCGGATCGTGAAACAGCCCTTGAACTCTCCCACCCATTTCCGAAGCGTGGACATTTTGGCCAGCCAACAGCCGGTGTTGATTAACAGGGAATTCCTGGGAAACCTCGTATGGGCCTGGGTGAATGTTTCCGGCAACCGCTTGATTTCTTTGGTGGTTAGCCTCCCCAAGACATTGAAAGTGTCCTTGGGATCGTCCAGGGCGGTGGAGGTTAAACCTCGCATGTCCTTGATCGGTGCGACGGCGGAAATCACGTCCGCCCCGGCTTTCTCGCGCTCTTCCCAAAGAATGTCCAGCCAGCCTTCCTCCGGGATAATGTCGGCGTGGAGCATTACAAAATCTTCAACGCCGGGCGTATTTAACGCCGCGCAAAGAAGGCTGTTGAATGTCAGGGCTAATAGTGAGCCGTTGTGATTTCCGAACATTAACCGGCTTTGCAATTTGCGGGTGGCGCAATTGAAAAACATCCAGCACGTTTGGCTTTCGGCCTGACCGTTGTAGGTCGCCAGGCCCATGAAAATTCCTGGTTCCATTCTTCCCCCGGAAAGAAAGGTTTAGGCGTCGCTGCGAAGCATGTACCGCGGTTCCATCATTTGGGCCACGCCGCGCATCGAAACTTTTTGCTGCATCCAAATATCGTTGTTGAATTCGCGGAAATTGTTGGGCGCGGCTTGCTGGGTTTCAATGTCCCAGGCTTGCATGTATTTGATGGCCCGTTTGGGAGAACCGAAAAACCATTTGGTGGCGCTGCCGGTCCGGAGCTTTACCCAGTTGTTGGAAAGGATTTTGAACTCGCCAGGGCCGTAGGGGTTCGGGCTCGTGGTTCGGATGGTGCTTGCCGAATTGGTGGTCAAATCGACCTGTTCGATGCTGGTCGCATTCAGGATACGGCCAGCCGTGCGCCTCAAAGCAACCGGGACGATAATGGTATCGGGCTTCGTGGAAATGGGCTCGTTGGTGTTGGGGTCCAAAATTGCGGACGCCAAGATTTCCAGGGTTTGCAGGGCGGTCCACTCGTTTCCGGACCCGGAAAGAGCGTTGCCCGTTTTGTCGTTGATATAGGCCCCGCTCGTCAAGTAGGTGTTGTAGCTCGTGCCGTTTCGGTTGTAATTGTTGATGATGCCGAAACACACGTCTTGAACTTGCTTTTCCTTGTTCAAGCCCAGCCATTCGCCGCCTTGGGCGCAGCGGTCAAGGACCAATCCGGTGCGGTCCATAATGATTGCTTCGCGCGTGACGGGAACAATGAAGCCGCGCTTTTGGGTTGGCGCGGTCTTGGTATATTCTTCGTTCACGCCGACGGTGGGGTATTCCGCCCCTTCCATGATGATTTCGGCAACATCACCCAAGCCCCCGATGCCTGGAACGATTTCACCATGGATGAAGCTCGTGGGAACCGTGGTGCAAAGGTCCGGCCAAATAAACGTGTCCATCGAAAACGCTTCTTTGGTCGCGTTGAAAATCATCTGCCCGGAAATGTTGGCGAAGGCGCTGGTATCCACGGCCCCAGCGGCTTCCAACAGGGAAATATCGCTCATGGCCGCGCGGCCGGATTTGCCCGGGCCGATCAGCCTGAGCAATTCGGTGCCGTCGGGAATCAGGGCCTCGAACAGATCCCGGATGGACAGTTGCCGGGGCTTGATATGGCCCGCTTCCATGGCCTCGGTCAAGTGGGTGACGCAACCGGCCAGATCGTGGTCGGCAAAACGCTTCAATTCGCGGAGGCTTACAGTTTTCATTGTTTGGCTTCCTTGCCAGTGAATCCGAGGTTGCGGAAACAAAAGACGGTTAAGGTCCCTTATCAGGGGGTGGTGTAACCCCGCAGGTTTTCGAGGCCGATATAGTCGATGTTCAAGGTTTGGGCGTTGGCGTCCCCGGCCTGGACGTACACGCCGCTGGCCATTTTCAACAGGCCGGTATCGCTGATTCGGTGCTTGATGGGTCGGGGGAATGGCATCGAAGGATCGAGTAAGGGCAAATCATCCAGCCACGCCGAAACCTCGACCTGGCTGCCCGGAACCGTTCGGACCTCGACCCGCAAAATTTGGTCATTGCTCGACACGCTGGATTTGTCGGATAGGGTAATTAACTGCGTGGTGCCGTTGCTGGAAATCAAGCCCCAGGTGGTGGAACCCGAGAGCTTGTAAACGCCGAACGCGGACATATTGGTTTTCAGGCTGCCAGCTCCAGCGGCCAAGAGGCCGGTTGCGAAGGCGCTTGAAAAACCCACGAAAATCCCGGCGACGTTGGTATTCGCTTCGGTGTAATTGATGCGGGTTTCATAAACCAAAACGCCGCCCGCCTGGTTCGTGGCAACCAGGGTTTGGCCGCCCAGCCAGTTTTTCCGGGTGCTGGTGATCCAAACCTCATTGTCCGCGGCTGCATTGGTGTTGCAGAGAAGTTGCCCGTTCGTGGCATCGGGATTAGTGACGGAGAAAGCGGTATTGCCGCCGGTTCCCCCGGAAGTCCACAGTTGGGCATTGGTGAAAGAATGGAAATCGTCGAAAACATAACTGCCGCGACGTTCCCGGAGAAACGGACCAGATTCAAGAAGTCCCATCATGGCTTGGCATCCTTGCCGTGGTTAATCAATTCGTTTCGACACTGTTGCGTTTTTCAGCGGCCTGTTGCAAATTAGCGAAGCAGCGCCTTTGCAAAATCTTCGGATTTCGCAGGCATTTCCCGCGATTCCAGGGTGGTAACGTGCTGCCCGGTGCGGGGGCCGGAAGCGGGACGGGCCTGGGCCTTGAATTCCTGGACCGCCTCTTTGATTTCCTTTTCGGATTCAAGCAGCATGAGGGCTTGCAGGGCCCGGGGGCCGGGCTTGAATTGGGCGGATTCGCAGAGGGCCAAAACGGTCCGCTCCTTTTTCATGCGGACATTTTCCGCCTTCATGGTGCGGAATTCCTGGATTTCCTCGGGGGAAAGAGATTCCTTCGTCTCGGTGTCCATGGGGGGTTCATCCTCTTTCTTTTTCTTGGCCGGTTCCCCGCCCTCCCCGTCGCCTTCTCCGTCGTCCTCTTCCACGTCCGCGGCGGCGGAAACCAGCTTGCGAATCTTTTTCAGCTTATCGGCATCTTCCAGGGAATCGTCATGGAAAACGGCCCGGACCGCTTCGCCGATATGATCCTTGGCGGTGGGTTCGTCGGGAGTTTCCCCGTCGTCATCTTCCATGCACTTGGCGGAAATCCCGACAGATTCGAGGATGGCGAGCGCGTCCTTTTCCTTGATTTTCAAGTCCTCAATCATCGCTTCGCAGAGGGTCCGTTTGCTTTCCTTGGTTCGGGCGGCGGCGGCTTTCTTGGCCATGGCGGAGGCTCCAATTTTGTTGCGGCCGATATAAGCCGCGATTTTGGTTGCGGATTCCTTCGAATGCCCTTCTTTCATCAACTTGTCTACCAGGTCATCGAAGGCGGATTCAAAAATTTCGGTTTCGCGGGATTCAAAAAGTCCATGAACGGACCCCGGATCTCGGACCAGGTCGACGCACCGAACGTAGGGAATTTCTCGCACAACAAATTTTTTGTTGACGATTTCGCCCACCCCCTTGGAATTGTGGGACAGCCCAAACATGGTGGGCATGCGCTCGGCAGCTTCAAAAAGCTGGTCCGCAAAGGGGTGTTTGGTGAGTAGGTGCAGGTCGGCGTAAAGTTCGCCGTCGATCAAACGGCAATTGCGGAGCTGGCCTATGCCGCTTTCGACCGGGTAATCGCTGGTTGGGTCTTTCCGGCTGGGGTGGTTAAGGTTGACGTTCGCCCCTTCGTACATGGGGATGGCGCGTTGCAGGGCATCGGGGGTATAGATCGTGCCTTCAATATCCAGGCCGTGACGGTTGGGAGATTCGCGGCCTACGACTTTGACCCCGTAGATAATCCCCTTTTCTCGGTCCACGCGCACGTCGGCCCCGGCGGTTGCGGTGGCTTCGCGGATCGAAACGGTGATTGATTTTGCCCTTGGCATGGAAGTGATATTGCCAAGGCTATGTAGCCGGGTTCAAAAAATCGGGCGACTATCCCCCCCGCGCCAGCCCATTGACCTGCGTAAGCCATTCAAGAAACTTCGGACGAAGAAAGCCAAACATTGACGCTTCCCGCGCCGATTGACGTCGTTGCTCGATAACCCGGTTCACCTCTGCAACCCGTCGCTGCCGTTCCTCCGGCGTTTCCCGTTTCA
>JAGWKM010000301.1 GCA_028865305.1 Patescibacteria group bacterium
GTGAACAGCTTGAGCGGTGCCGCTTCCACGACCGTACCGACGGCATTCCAGGGGTTGTGGAACGCAATACAAAATAACCCGCCTTTCGGCTTCATTTTTCAAATAAAAGCACAGCTCGACTCTTTGAGCGCCACCGGCACGCCGACAACGACGCTAGACCTGCCGACGTTCGAAGTGAACGATATTTTTTCGCCATTCGATACCGGCCTAGCTGGTATAATGTACCTGGTTTTTGCGGTGTGGCTGATTAAGCGCTTCGCACATTTCGAGTTTTAAAATATGGTTGCCTTACTCCTTTACCTGCCTTTCATTGCCGCCGCCGTCGGCGCGATGCTCGCTGGCTTACTCGTGCTCGGCAACATTCTACCCACGAGCGCCATTGCCGCCGCAATCACCGCCGCAAACGGGTATATAGGCATAATTCACGAAATCGTGCCAAACACTACCGTTTCTCTCATGGCTATCGTCGGCTCATTCCTCCTGGTCGAGTATTTTGCGGTGTCCTACAAGCTCATCAAATGGATATATTCGAAACTGCCAGGCGTTACCTAAACATGTGGAAAACTTTAATGCAGGGGGCTTGGAGTGTGGTACGCTGGTGGTGGTACGAAATATGGCGCTGACAGCTTCAAAAATTAAAATATGCGCCTTTTGTGGGCAGTATAAAGCCCGCGCCGCGTTTCCATGCAAACCGCCAAACCTTTTTGGTTTTGACATACGACGAACAAGGCATCGTTGGGTATAATTTCGCGCGCAGGGAATGGCACCGCCTTTATTTCCGGCCGGAAGTATGGCGTGGCGGTGCCGCTCCCCGCGCGGGAAAAGACCACTGGTGGCGCGGGTTCTATACAGGGTGTTGGTTTTCCGAAAGGTTTTACAACTCCCGCTAGGACTTGACAAAAAGCGAAAACGTGGCTATTAAGAGTGTCCGAGCTGTGGGGCTGGTTTTTCCCCCCAGACCCCTCTTTTCCAGCTACTTTTTTAAATCGCTTTCAGCGAACGCCCACGCTCTACCCTATCGGGAAAAGTTATCCACAGCTTATCCCCATTAAAGTGTGGAAAATGTGATATCATATGGTCGGGTCGAGGACTTCCCGCGAGCGAGAGCGCCCGAACGCACAACTTCGGGCGCTTTTGCTTTATAATGCTGGTATGCGCACGCCAGGGCAATGCCGAGAGTGTGGCAGGTATCGACTTTTGAACGAGTTTTCGCGGCTGTGT
>JAGWKM010000302.1 GCA_028865305.1 Patescibacteria group bacterium
ATTTTGGCGGTCTCGTTGACTTCGGTGAAATTGTCCCGGCCGGTTTGCAAGATGAGCTGGTAACGATTCAGAAGTTCTGGCAAAGCCTCGAGAATAGTGTCATTGATCTTGGCCGCCCCTTGTGAGCCGCCCAGAACCAGGATGGTCGGCAATTCGGGTTCCAGTTGCAGGAATTCATGGGCTCCGTTCCGGATCGGCGCGGCAATCGCCGGTCGGATCGGGTTGCCGGTAAAAGCGATGCGGTCTTTTTTCTTGGTTCCAAAAGATTTGGCCGCTTCCGGATAAGATACGGCAATACGCTTGGCAAATTTGCCCGCCCAAGCATTGACTTTGCCGGGGTGTGAGTCTGATTCATGGATAATAACCGGAATACGCAAAAGTTTGGCGGCAAACAAAGCCGGGAAACTAGCATAACCGCCTTTGCCGAAAACTACATCAGGATAAACAGAATACATGCTAATCAGCGCCTTGAAGCAGCCGTAAGCCGTCTTGAAAAGGTCCATGAAGTTGCGCAAGGAAAAATAGCGGCGAATTTTGCCGGCCGGTACGGGAATAAATTTGATTTCGTTGTCGAAAAGGATGCGCGCGTTGTAGGCAGTCGGCGACATGAAATAGAGCTGTGGCGGGATGATTTTGCGCTCTTTGACTCTTTCGCGCAGAGCCGTGACCACTGCCACGATAGGATAGAAATGTCCGCCGGTACCACCGCCAGTGAAGAGGATTTTCATAGTTGCAAGACTAATTCTAGCCTGAAAAGTGGTCCAAGAAAAGAGGATTAATCCGAGACAGTCCGGCCGTATCTGGAGATATTAGCCACAATGCCGGCGGCCATAAGGGTGATGATGAGTGCTGTTCCGCCATGGGAAACGAAGAGTAGCGGCACGCCGGAGACCGGCATGAGACCGATCATGGCGGCAATGTTCAGGAAAGATTCAGCCGTAATCAGGGTGGCGATGCCGATAGCGACCATGCCACCAAAAACATCCGGCGAGCGGGTGCCTACCCGCAAGGCGCTTATGGCAAAAGCACAGTATAGAGCCAGGAGCAGTAAACCGCCGACAAAGCCGAATTCTTCGGCGGCCACGGCGAAGATGGAGTCGTCAGTCGGTTGTGGCAAATAGCCGAATTTCTGCACACTTTGGCCAAAGCCGCGACCAAGCCAACCTCCCGAACCAATGGCAATTTTGGATTGGTTGATTTGGTAACCGGAACCCTG
>JAGWKM010000303.1 GCA_028865305.1 Patescibacteria group bacterium
CTTTTTTGAATATATATTCGTCAGCACCGGCGTGGAAACCTTCAGCCGTCAGACGCTTCTGGGCGTGATGCCGCTCTGGCTGCCGATCGTCTGGGGGTACGCGTTCGTGGCCATCCGCCACTCGGTTCCGCTGCTGGTTTCGGATGGGCGATAGGATGTGCATAAAGAGGGCCGCCCGGCACGGGCGGCTTTTGGTATACTAAGGGTAGTTGCGGATAGCGCAGCTTTTAAAATGTATAAGGGCAGTGTATCTGCGTGAAAGGTCGAGCATTATAATTAGTTCTTGATATAATCTATGTTAATTCAAAATTGGACCGATGTTCTTGTCGGTTCGCTTCAGAATCTCTGGTTTCAGGTTGCCAGCTGGCTGCCGTCATTGATCGGCGCGCTGCTGGTGTTTATCATCGGCCTGATCGTTGCGGCCGGACTCGGATCGCTGATTGAACGAGTGGTAAGCGCATTGAAAGTCGATGCCTTGCTCAGAAAGATGGGCGTAGAAGAATATACCCGGCGCGCAAACGTCGAGTTAAGCTCCGGCCACTTCCTGGGACAGATCGTCTACTGGTTCATGGTGCTCGCGTTCCTGCTTGCGGCATCGGATATTCTCGGCTTCTATGCATTGTCCAGCTTCCTGAGCAGCGTACTCATGTACCTGCCGAATCTGGTCATTGCCGTATTGATCATGCTTGCCGCATTGGTGATCGCCAATCTGGTCATGCACCTGGTCCGCGCATCGGTGATGGGCGCACGGTTGCATGCGGCCAAGTTCCTGGGATCCGCTTCGTGGTGGGTCATCATGATCTTCGGCGGATTGGCCGCATTGGTGCAGCTCGGTATCGCCGTTTCCATTATCAACACGTTGATAACCGGATTCATCGCGATGCTTGCGCTCGCCGGAGGCCTCGCCTTCGGTTTGGGCGGTAAGGATTACGCGGCTCACTTGCTGCAGAAACTGCAGAACGAATTGGAAGGTCAATAACCTAACCTTCAATTCGGCAAAAACTCCCGCACCGCGGGAGTTTTTGATTCTGGCAAATTGACAACCCCGGTCGGAATGGAGTAAAATCGTACTTATGCCGGGTAGTAGACCTGCGATGAGAATTTAACTCTTCGCAAATGGTTATCCGGCAGAAAGATTGATGCTTAGTAATTCCGTATATTTTATTAATTAAGAAATAACGTTAAATTCTGCGAAGAGAATCGCAGGCTC
>JAGWKM010000304.1 GCA_028865305.1 Patescibacteria group bacterium
GGGTTGCTGTTGCGAGCGCCGGGTCGCCTCCGTCGGGGCGGCGAAACAAAACGGACGCGGGGCGAAGGTGAAGGCGGGTTGCGGCGGCGGTTGGGGAGATGAGAGGATGGGGTCGGATTTGGGCGCTGGCTCCTCCGGCTTGGGCTTAGCCTCGATCGCCGGGGAGAATAGGTCCAGGAGGCCGGTCATCTAAACATCCTCAATAAACCATCATTTTTACTTTCATTTTCTATCCTTTTACACGCAGCATCAAAATATTTTATCTCTTTCTCTATTCCTACGAACTTTTTACCAAGTCTTAATGCCGACACTCCCGTCGTACCGCTTCCCATAAAAGGATCGCATATCGTCGTGCAATTTTCAGGAAGTTGCTGAATGCACCATACCATTACACCCATCGGTTTCTGCGTTGGGTGATCTCCACGAGGTTCTTTGTTTTCTCGCAGCATTCCATTCCACATGAATTGTAACCGACGAACGGCCTTTTTAAGATTTGTCCAAGCTAATTCGCAGTCAGCAAAATCATTCTTCCCATTTAATTTATCCCATACGAGCCAACAGGATGTTGGTGGCATTGAATAGTAATTTCCCCCGAAAATTATAGAATATTTAGCTTTTGTTCTAATAAATATCATAAGATCATCAGAAATTGGAATATTATCCCATTCATCGTTTCCATAATCTTTAGCAACGGCCAGATGTCCTCTTGATGCGTTTTTCCCAGCAGCTTCCTTTATTCCATACGGAGGATCAGTCACGATCGCGTCTATTCCTTCAATATTGGAAAGTATTTCTTGACAATCTCCCAAATAAAGAGTCGCATCCCTGAATTGTTCGACGCGGCTCATCTCCCGGACGACCTCGCGACGAGGCCGACGAGGTCGGGGCCGACGAACACGCCGGGGCCGTCGCGGTCTGGATCCCAGAACGTCGCGACGGCGATCATCGGCTTGAGGAACGGGATCGTCCAGGTCGTTTCCTTCGTCACGCCGGTCTCGAACTCGATCCGGTGCTGCGTGTGCGCGGCCCGCACGATCAGCGCGTCCGGTGTCACACGCAACTCGTTGTCGACCTTCGCCAGCGCAGCGGCGTCGGCGAACGCTTCGCGCCACGCGTCGTTAATCTCGACCGGCAGGTCGCGGTCGGCCGTCGCGTCCTCGGCCATGCCGATCACCCGCGACGCCACGTCGGGCCAGCCTTCGGCAAGCA
>JAGWKM010000305.1 GCA_028865305.1 Patescibacteria group bacterium
GTTGTAGTTGCTCACAATCTGGGCAGGCCGCACGCCGTAATTGCTCATACGATCCCCGAAAAATCGCATTGTAGCGCGGTCAAAAAAGTGCGGCTCATGTCCCGCCTGTTCAACCTGATATTTTAGCTCGCTTGCCGTCATGTTTTAGCGCCTCCATTGCGCCGTAACGTTCAAAGCCTTTGTGCGACTAGTCCAGGAAATGGACTACATGCAATAGATCAAACCATCATCGCCGATGTACAAATCGCACTCGCCGTAAGACTTGGAAGCTTGGGTAAGCAAGTCACCGTTTTCGGGCCAATCGCCATCCCAAAAACCCGCGCCGTGACCATTGCGAGTCAACCAAAAATCGTGCCCGGCCTGTTCATCGACGGAATAACCATGTCCGGATCGTGCGCAGCCTGTGATTAAATGCGCGCATTCCTCCTGAAATCTTGCGCAATCCTTCGCCATTGTTTCGATGGTTTCAGGCGCAAGGTCGAATTGATCGTAATTCGAGTCCATAGGGTTTTCATCATCATCCGTGCTAGACCATAGCGCGGCCTCGATATAGGCTTTGGTAAACCCGTCCAACTCTTCCCATTTCATACGGTTTAACCTTTCCGGCTTGCGCCGTGAATTCGGATCATTTGGGGCAATCGGTAAAAGCTCAGTCACGCCGCGTGAAGGCCTGCCCGTGTGACCACCCGCCAAACGGCGGAGTTATTCGTCTTGCTCTTCCTCGTCATCGCCGTACATTTCCTCTAGGAATGTCTCAGCCTCACAATATGAGTCAAATACAGTCCATTCCGTGCAGTCAAGGTATCCAGGGGCGGACAATCTAGCACCGAAACCTTGCCGAGTAGTGACGGACCATACTTTACCTTCGTAGTAGTCGCCAAACATGGACTGTAAATTCTCTTGGTCGAAATCATCTGTACTCTCACACTCTTCGATTTCCTCTTTGCTCAGAACATCAAACGGTACCCAGGTAATGCCGTGCGTGCCGTCGATTTCAAGCCACATCTGCGAATCAGTGATTTGCTCTTCCATAAATGCCATCGAATTCCCCGATTCTGTCCATTTCCTGGACTGTTAAAGATTGAATGGTTGCGCCGTCTACCGGCAAGCATTGCGCGTAACGCGGTCAGATAGCTTGATTGCGTTGTCAATGCGCCGTGCTTGCCGTGCAAGGTTTTCCGCGTAGGAGTTTGGCCCGCAGTCAAA
>JAGWKM010000069.1 GCA_028865305.1 Patescibacteria group bacterium
CGGCGATCCCTGGCATTTTGCCGTGCATTCGTGGATGGGCTGGAAAGAGATCAAAGACATTTCCTATCGCTACTATCATCCGAATCCGATTGAGCTTGACCGCACTATCTATACGGTGCATCCATTTCTGCCGTTTTGGATTGGGGGGAAGTGATGGCCTGGCCCGTATCAAGCGAGCAATTTAAGACTGCACCCGAATGGCAAAGGATATGGTTTAACTCGGTTGTCGAGGAAATGATAGATACGGACGGTGAGGAAATGCATTCGGCCCTTAAATATGCCTTTTTCTTTGGACCGAAGTACGCGATGATGGCAATTATACTTGATTCTGAATCGATGGCATGGGGTGATGAAAAGGAAGTGCGGACGACGGATTATGGCCCGCTCATTTAAGGCGCCAGCAAGAACCCCGACGCCTCCGCACTACTTTCAAGGTAAGGCCGGACCTGCCCCGACTCCCGCTCAACCAATCGCCGATTCGCCTCTCCATTGGCCAATGGAATACTGGCGCCGTACTAGTGTGGGGAAAACCCAGTCCCCATACGCGGGCCTTTCTGGAAAAAGAGCGCGCCATCTCGCCACGCTGCTTACCTTGGCGATCTAGTGTTGGATTCGAACCAACTATCTGAACATCATCGGGAATACCTGCCTTGTACTTCGGCCCCTATCCCGCGTTCAGCGCCGTTCCCACACGGCAAGCCTAGACCTTTCTCGTCTACTTTCCCCTCCGTCGAAGGTATCATTGCCGAGCGGCTGCCAAGTTAGGATTCGAACCTAAATATACTGCTCCAAAGGCAGCAGTCCTACCATTAGACGACTTGGCATTATTCAACAGCCTACGAGGGGAATCGAACCCCTTGCTTAGATTTGGCTCAACGCCGTTATAAGATCGCACTCTATAAAGCCCACAGAGCGAGCGCAGACTGTTTATGAGACAAGGCCAGATTCCCCACCTGGCACCACCCCCACGGGGCTTTGGTCCCTACTCTACTCAGCTTACAGCTAGTTACGCCTTTCGTCACTCAAACCCGACGGCTAGCCCCGTCGACTTGTCTCATGTCTGATTATATACCGATACGGAGCAAAAGAAAAGTCGATAGTCTATCGCTCAGACTATCGGCAAGAACCAAGAGGATTCGTCAGATGAAACACCCGTCGATCATTATAGCCTATTTGGCGACGATGACAAGCTCGTGCTTCAACCCCGTCGAGGTGCCAAACTTCGCCAACGCGGCTTGCATCTGGCCGATGGCGATATTCGTGTGGCCGATTAGCCACGCGATGTCTTCGGCCGTTGGCGTCGGTCCGCCTTGGAGAGCGAGCAGGTTCGCGCGGAAATTGTCTTCGACGCCGCCTGCATCGGTCCATTGCTTATAGACGGTGGGGTACTGGTCGCTCAATGGCATTCGTTTTCTCCCCTAGAAGCCTTTCAATCATACGGTGCATTTCGGTTAGCTCCATCCGCACGTCTTTCAGCTCTTCCTGCACCGTATTGAGGTGACGAAGCAAGAGAACCTGAATATCTTCCTCGGGCGGATCGATGCGTTCAGGTCGCCAGAAATCAATATCACTTGGCCCCATTCGTTCCTCTATCCTTTTGGAGTTGTTCGATAAGCCGCTCTGCTTCCGACAAGTCCCTTCGAACTTCGGTTAACTCCCTCTGGATAAGATCGATTCTTCGGTCGCATTCCTCGTGTCCGCGTTGAATCTCCGCGCGTAGGTCGCTAACGAGTTGTCGGTACGATTCGTCAATCAATTGAGTAGCCCTAGTGGACCGTTGAGATTCCGTCGCCCTTACCGATGCAGATACCTGCACCTTGGCGACAAGATATCCTCCTATCGCCGTGATAATTGCCGTGATGATTGTCGTCGCGTAGGGCCAAAGGATCATTAGGATGATTTGAGAAACTGACGATAAACGACTGCGGAGATGATCGCTATCTGGCTTCCCGACGCCAGGATTGTTTCTGGCGTGATTGGCCCCCCTGATGTTGCCAGAATCGCTCCGACCGCAATCAGATAGCTGGCGAGGACTGCTACCCATTGCGCCGTCCGATCTTTGAGAACGCTCGGCTTGACATACTTATACACCACTGACCAGAGAATTCCCGCGATGATAACTGCGAAGCTCTGAGCACTCATCTCCGTCCCCTACGAACCAAGATAATGCTAGTCTACTACTTAGGTTGCTTTTTGTGAATCTCTCCCCCTCCCCTAACGGGGGATAATCCGAATTATCAGACCTCGCCTTAGGCATTTGCGCGTTTTGAATTTTTGAATTTTTTTGACAAAAAAGCCGCCTTTCCTCAGCCTTGATCGCCTAATAATCGAATAATCTTCCATGCGTCGATAAGTGATTATGTACGATTATACGTTTGTACGTTCGTTCAGTCGTCATTCCGTCGCTTCGTATCTTTATGCGTTGATTAGCTCCAAATTCGACCGACGTGGCGCGCCAAAATCGGGCATTGTCGCGCGAAAACGGCTTATCAATCGGCCGCGGCCGAATTGTCACCAGGCGCGTTTGTAGCCGTTTTTGGCAATTCTTTCCGATGTAAAGTAATGCAATCATCGGTGAATGAATCACTTTGAATAGCCTAAAAGTACTATTGCATTGAACGATGAATTAATGATAGTATCAAGCCACAAGCGAATAAGACAAACGAACGAAACGCAAGGAGAAAGTCAGATGAAAACACGCGAGGCAAGGCGACTAGCGAATCGCGCAGAAACCATCGACGAAATGATCGCCGCGAAAGTCGAGATTCAACGCGCTGCCCGATCTGCCGCTACGCGAGCATTCGAACTGCGTCACCTGGGCGCGCAGTGCGTCCAACAGCGACGGCTGGAAGAATCGCTTTACGCGGTTGCCGACGAACTGAGCGAGCGTATCGAATGGAGTTACATGTCCAGTCTTTAGTATTCATGGCCAGCTTCGGCTGGCCACCGTCGCACGTAGAGCACGTGCCCGATGATGGCTCCGTCGAGCCGAAACGGATTAGCAGATTATGAGGGAGATTGTCAGATGCCTAAGTCGTCAACGCCAGTAGTCATGTATTTCGAGGAGGAGCGTTCATCATACGATAGCCGAGAAACGTTTTACCACGTATACGCCAGCTTCCGATTGCTAATCGGCGGCAATCTAGAACATTCCGAATCGTATAATGCTCCGTGGAACGAACGACGGCCAGACCTAAACGGGCTACGCATTTACTCGCAAAGCAGTTCGCGTGATAATCCTCGACGGCTGTACGGATGGGAAGCTGAATATCACAACGTCTATTCGATTCCACTCGGAACAGCCGAACGAATGGCGAAAACGCTTCGAGCAATCGAGAACGGCTTAAAAAAGTCACGTGAGCAAGACGGTATTCCTACGTCTTTTGGACACTACTGCGCACGGATCGCGCGTACCCTCCGTGTCGAACACTTCGGCTTTCAGTCCAACAACCGATATTCACAGTATCCATACCAATTGATGAGCATCGGTGAAGGTATCGACCACGTAAACTGGCTTGTTAATCAATGGATACACGAGAACGAGATTAAGGCCGACGTGCTTCAATTGCCAATGGCCCAATAGCCACTCTCGCTGACGAGCGCAATGACGCGCCACGGGCCGAACGGCCGAAACTAACCGCGAAGATGCGGTTAGTTCGAGAGAATGAATGAGAAGGATTGATGAAGAAGCTCACTAAGGCGCAACAACGAATCGTTGACGAATTCCCAATCCAGAGCGAATTTATCGTGCTGACTGGCGGCGAGAACCATGCCTACGTCCGCATTTACGGAGCAGGTGTCTCAGGGTTGAACTGGACCGGGCCAATCTGCGAAGCTTTGCACTTGGAATACGACCGCGTGCGGGGATGCACGATGGCACCATCCGGAATCATTCAACGGCTCGGCCGCGAGCTTTACGGTGATAATTTCGCGTTCAAGTATACCGTCCTGAATTCGTTTTGAGGCCAGAAATGAAACTGGAACCTGGCGCGAAAGTCCGCATGATCTACCGTTGTAAACGATGCGAGAAGAACGGCATGCCAAACGCCATACGGTACATCGAATATACCGTCGGGCAGCACGGCAACCTATGGATACCCGAACGGCCGAAGCACTGGCAATCCGACGATTACACATGCCCGAATTGCGGCCGATTCACGGACGGCCGAACGATCAAGGCGCGACTTGTCCCTGAGCAGAAGTGCGACGGCCGATGCGTCAACGCCATCGGGCCGAATTGCTCTTGCTCTTGTGGCGGAGCGAATCACGGAAGCGGATACACGTATCATTGGGAGAGTAAATGAACCAGCAAGGTGCCTACTGGACAATCCAGGACGTTCAGGCCGCAGTAGGCAAAGAAATTGAAACGTCGAGCGGCAAAATGTTCATCGTTGGATTCCATGATCAAAAGTGGCTCTTGGTAGATGGCTACTATCTAATCAATGAAGAAACGATGAAAACCGTCCTTCTTGGCTATTCGGCCGAATCGATGCGACGCACCCTGAACGATTGGCAAGCTCGAATCGTCAAGTCTTAGAGGATTAAAACCAGTAGGGCCGGCGCATGCTGTCAACCTGACGACCGGCCCACTGTGCATCTGTGGGAGATTGCAAAATGATTATCGCACGACGCACGCCAGAAGAAAAGACTGAACAGAGAAAGGCAATTCTTGGCAAGCTCGAGAAGGCAATTGACGCAATCCAGGGGAGCGACCAATTCAAACGATATCTCGAATGCCAAGCCAAATTTCATCATTACTCGTTCCGGAATACCCTGCTCATCATCATGCGCTGTCCAGACGCAACGCGCGTCGCGGGATACCATACATGGCCACAATTCGGGCGACACGTGCGCAAGGGCGAATCTGGAATTCAGATTATCTGCCCTCGGCCGTACAAGCGGGAAGTAACCACGCAACATTCAGACGGTACGGAAGATACCGAGGAGGTATCGGGTATGTCATTCGCGGTAGGCTACGTATTCGACATTTCACAAACCGAAGGCGACGAATTACCCGAACCGCCGCGGCCGAAGCTCGACGCTGGCGAAACTGGCTCCCTGTATTCTCTCTTGGCACAATTCGCACGCCAGCGAGGAATTCGCATTATCGAGACGGCTGATGAGGATAAAGTCGGCCGAAGTGCCCTCGGCTGCTACCGACCGCAATCAAAGGAAATTTGCATTCGACCGGATCATGGCATTCAAATGACCAAAACGCTAGCGCACGAAATCGCCCACGCGCTGACTTACGAATCGGTTGAGGATTATTCAGTAGGTGAAGTGATCGCAGAATCGACCGCATTCGTATTTTGCTCGCACTTCGGATTTGACACGACGGACTATTCGGCTCCGTATGTTGCGGGATGGAGCAAGGACCGCAAACTTTTCAGCGCGGCGCTACAGACTATCCAGCTTGCCTCAGCCGTCATGATCGAAGCGGTTGAAGCGCTCGAACACAAGCAAGAGAAAGCGGCCTAGCCTAATACGGAGCCGACTAACCATCGGCTCCTCTGTCGCACGTAGAGCACGTGCCCGATGATGGCTCCGTCGAGCCGAAACGGAAAAGAGCGGCTGAGCCGCGAGGGAGAAGGACGATGGCATACGAAGTACAGTCAGGGGCAATCACGCGATTTGAAACCGAGCGACCATGCCCGCGATGTGGATTCCCGACCAGGAAACTGGTACAGGTTCGCGTGCCTGACCTGAAGGAATTGGAGTACGCCTACAACGAGGTTTGCCAGCATTGTGTGTGGGAGCTGAAGCAAAAGAGCGCCTAGCATCCCCCGCCGAGCCCCGGCGGCCGACCGGGGCAACAACGACCAGCACGAGGAGAGAGACGATGATCCGCATTACCGACCACTGGAATGAGTACCTGAGCGCGGAAGAGCAGCGAGAGGCCAGCCTGGACATCCTCGGAATCCCGCTTGACGTGACTTTTGAAGATCAGTCGCGCACGATGTTTAC
>JAGWKM010000306.1 GCA_028865305.1 Patescibacteria group bacterium
ATTCCCGAACCACCCGCAGGATATGGCCATTGGGAAGCCGATTTTATTGCATGCGCCGACGAGGGTATTGCGAAACTTGAAGAATCATTTAAGAAAGCGCCAAAGGAATTTCGGCTTTACATAACCAAGCACAAGGCCGAGGAATATGCAGCGATCAAGAAGAGGGCGGAGGGCGTGAAATGAGAGACATAACCGACTTAGTAGTGATTCCTAACGATTCTGCATTGCAGGTGTTTACCGTTCCTGGATTGATTGACCCATATCTCAAGATCGTGCGGGACGAGATTGATAATTTTCAATCGGATGTTTCCACCAAGAAAGGTCGAGATGCCATCGCCTCTTTTGCATTCAAAATCGCTAAATGCAAAACGGCGATTGATGCTGTTGGTAAAGAGCAAACCGATATTGCAAAAGACATCCCTAGGAAGATCGACGCCATCCGCAAAAAGGCCAGAGATACTTTAGACCAATGGAAAGATGAGGTGCGACAGCCTTTAACCGAATGGGAGGATGCAGAGGAAGCGCGCAAGGCGAAAATCCAGTCACTAATAACGGAGTTGGAATCCACAATCAATGATCATGGCAACCGGCCGTCTTTAGTGATCGCTGACCGCCTTGATGAAGTTCGCAATCAACCAATTACTGAGGACATTTATCAGGAGTTTTTGCCGGTAGCCCGCGACCTTCATTCTAAGGCAATTTCTGCATTGAAAGACCACCACGCCGCAGCCATTAAGCGCGAAGCCGAGGCTGCGGAACTAGAAAAGCTCCGCGCAGAAAAAGCTGAGCGCGACCGTAAGGACGCCGCGGAACGCGCCGTCAAGGAAAAAGCGGAAAGAGAAGCGCGTATTGCTACCGAAGCCGCCGCTGCTGCTGAACGAAAAGCCAAGGCCGAAATTGAAGCCGCCGCGCTGCGGGAGAAGCAGGCCAAGGAAGCCGCCGAGGCTGCGCGCATTCGCGCCGAAGAAGCCGAGAAAGCGGCCAAGATTAAGGCGGAAAAGGAAATACAGGCAAAGATTGACGCGGAGAAGGAGGCCGAGCGCAAACGGGAAGCCAATAAGAAACATTGCGCCAAGATCAATAATGAAGCCGCGTCCGCTCTGGTTTTCGCCGGATGCTCTGAGGAACTTGCTAAGGCGATTGTCACTGCTATTGCCAAAGGCATGATTCCGAACGTCTCTATCAAATACTGAGGGTTATATG
>JAGWKM010000307.1 GCA_028865305.1 Patescibacteria group bacterium
CCTTTCAGAAACAGTTTTTCGTTCGGTCGGTCGAATATCACCACATCGGGATCGGCAATCGTGACCACCTGATAATCGTCGTTGGTATCGTCCCAAACATAAAGCTCGCGGATTTCGCACGTTTCCTCGGACACGTTCGGCTGCATCTTATTCTGACCATTCAGATCAAGATTGACCGTGCCCTGCATATTCGGACTGGTTGCCGAGAGCACGATGCGGTCAACCGCTTCCGGCATGTCCGACATTTTGTGCTGCTCAACATTGATGCGCTGAATAATACTCTCGCGTTTCGGATGGCCGTAAAGACGGCGGTAAAGCTCCGACTGCGTGATGTAGTAGATGTGAACGAAGGCTTCTTGGTTATCGAGTCCAGGCGTATCCTCGCGCAGCACACCAACATATTGTGGTGCAACCATGTACGGTTTGAACTCGATCGTATTGCCCTGCTTAACCACAACCGTCTTGATAAATGTCGAAGCGTAAGGCATCGACCAACTGAGCGCCGTATTGAATACCAAATCGGCGTCGGTATCGTGCCAGCGGTCGTTTAACGCCTGCATGAGCGGCAGGATGCGCGCGTTTTCGGATGGATCGACCGCAGCGCCGAGCAAAATGGAAAATCGCGTCGTCTCAGCCGAATACATGAACGACGTAAGCTGGTCGATGTGCGAATAGATTTTATTGAACTGCGCCGGGCCATCCTCCGGCCCATTACCGAATAAGAACCATGAGCGCCAGCTATCGTAGTCGCCCTTGCGATCCTCGCGTGAAACGAGGCATTTTAACATAATGTCGTTGTAGAATTCCTCACGCTTCTGAGGATCGTTCGGGATTATCATCGCTTGAGCTTCAAATTCTCATGATCTGCGATGTAGCTGCCAATGCGCGGGCCTGAAAAATTCCCGACCTGACGCGGCGATACGCCAACACGCTCGCCGTGAACTGGCGGTGCAATTTTGACGTTACCGATACTTTTAGGGTCCGCCCAGATGACGCCGCTGTTCGATTTGGCAATTCCAGGCTGCGCTTCGCCCTGACGGGTCGATTTTATGTCGCTGCGCTTGAAATCCATCGCAAGCTGTTTCAGCGTGCGGTCAATTCCCTTTGTCCGGTCGTGTATGATTCCCGCCATTTTCACCCCTAAGACTTTCAGCCAATCCAGGCTGGCTATAGTCGCCTTTGATCCTCACACCTACCA
>JAGWKM010000308.1 GCA_028865305.1 Patescibacteria group bacterium
CGACATGGCGCGGCCAGATTCGTATGTGGCGCGACGGTTTAATGCCTTGGCATAGCCCTGGAAATCCGCCCGGCAGCGGCGGCTACGTTGGTCCTGTCGATCTTATGACGGCCGACGAACTCGAATCGGAGCGCAAGCAACGGTCGGGTGTGTGTGAGGTTAAACGCTCACATGCTGCAAAAGAAAACCGCCCAAGGAACTTGTCCAAGGGCGGTTTGTCGTTTGTCGGCTCCGAAGCAGGAGCAAGCGACCAATGACCAGCTTCCCGTCAGTTTTATGGTCACAATATCTGGTCATTGTCAATATCTTGGTTCCCAAAGTTAGCGGCCTACTTAGAACGGTTCTAAAAGTAACGGCATCAGAAAAAGCCGCCAATTTTAGTTCATCGCTGAAAAGCCGTTGTGCCGGCGCGCACTTTACCCTTTCCGAGCGCCGTTTTTGCTTTGGAACAGGAGCGAACGGGTAACTTGGCCATCTGAACCCCAATTCCTCTCAAAGGATGAGAGGGGGGAGCGCCTGGTCCTCGTAAGGGACAGCCAAGCTATTTCGGCCTAACTGTTCCCCTCTAACCCGTCCCTAGGTAGGACAGGGGAGGTAGCGGAAAGGGTTCTTGGTGTATCAAATTGTTTAGAAACATTCTAAGGTGAGACGATGGACGAAGAACAAGAAATTCAGGCATTCATTGCAAAAAACGGCGTTATAAAATTGCCGCGAAAGTCTGCGGCGATTCTTGGGGAAAGCACGCCAGGATGGCGGAGAAACGCAGAGCGCCGTGCGGAATTGGCAGAAAAAAGAGGGCGTAAGGCCGCGCCGCGTAAACATCAATCCGCTTTGCGCCGGCGCTATGGCCAATAAACCGATGACATGCAAACGCGGCCATAACGCCAAGCGCGACTCTCGTGGGGAATGCTGCCAGTGCATCAAGGAGCGCCGCATTCAGAACGGCTACTACTCAGTGAGCAAAACGACCACCGCCGAAAATCGGGCGGCGCGAGCCATTACTTTGCCAGTGGCGGATTTTGGATGGATAAGACCCCCGACTAAGGCTCAACTGATGGCGAGGCGATGAAATTTCGCATTTTCACGCTCGCATGGGGCAATCAATATCTCGATTGGTTCGAGCGCGCGTGTGTCACATCGTTATGCTGGCCGAGAAATCTTGCGGCGCTTCGCGCCAATGCGTCAGAATGGAATTGT
>JAGWKM010000309.1 GCA_028865305.1 Patescibacteria group bacterium
GATTTCCCAATCGGTGTTTTCGATCAGATAATCGAGCAGGTGCGAACCGACGAAGCCGGTGATGCCGGTGATGAAAGCGCGTTCGGTCATGTCTTCGGCCATATTTGCCAGTTGCCGAATTCGGGCGCTAGATCGGCAGCAAGGCAATCGATCTTGAGATCGGCCCGCTCGCCGAGATTTTGCGCCAGGACATTCTTAGCGGCATTCCGGACGCCGTTTACGGAATGCGTAAATTTCAGCATTTTATCCTGCCGGTCGCCGCCGGCGCGCGCGTTGCTTTCATTTTCCCAGATCACGCGATTAACAATGGCGATTACGGCGATGGCGCGAATATCGGAAGCGGATAAAGCATATTGTTTCTCTTTCAAAAGCAGATCGATGTCGTGCTCGATGAGCGCGATCTCGTCGTCATAGGCTTTTTTGTTCTCCGGAATGAAAATTGCTTTAAGCTGAATAATTGTCAGCCGGTCGGTCAGTTCGGCGAAAGTAGGGAGGTAAAGACGGGTGGTTACTGGTTTAGACATCTCTAACCTCCGTCGCGCCAAGTTTCCCCATCTCATCGACGATGTGTTGGGCATGATCTCCATTGATAGGGCCACCACCCTTTAAGAAGTCGTGCATTGCCATCATCGAGTTAGCGAACCATCCAAGCATCACGTCGTCAGTCACGTTGCAATCGGGATTGCGTTCGCGAAAGAATTTAACCCATGCCATCGCATCAGGATTTGAATGTATGCCTAAGTCATACTCGGATGCGCCAGAAATAGAAGCGGGGGGCTTTCCGGCTCCAAGATTTTTATGTAGCCTGCCACACTTCGGACATTGGCAATCCGGCGTGGTTACTGTTTTTGGATCGCTCATGCTGCGTATTCCATGAAGGTTTCAACGAAGGCTTTGCCGACTTGCGGAACTATCGCGTTACCAAATCCTTTGGTGATAGCTTTAACCAGTGAAGAGGGTAGCCCATCATCCAACACGCCAACCTCGCAGCTTTCGCGCCAATGGGTACACCGCCAAGTTTCTTCCATTTCCTCATGCCGCCCGAGCCTCCGTACAGGCGGACTCCGCCCTGTTGCTGTTGAGCCGATAGAGTGGGCAACAAAGAATAGCCTTTCTCTTTCTCTTTCTTGACTGACGCCGAAAGCCGAAGCGCACAAATCGGATGCCCCGAAGACAAAGCCCAGTTCTTCAAACTCA
>JAGWKM010000310.1 GCA_028865305.1 Patescibacteria group bacterium
CATTCATTCGCGTGCTTTTAGCGACAGTACCGCTGTCGTTGCAGAGTTCGCAATCTGGCGAGCCGGGTTTCATATATCCCATTCCAAACTAATGCATCTAAGCCGAGCAAATTCTTCGATTGTGGCTATGGCATCGGATACGCGTTCCAATTCCCTCGCAGATAGCGACGATGATGGATCGGCGGCATCAACCCCACGAAGGGCGCTATGAACTCGCGCTAAAATGTTGGTTATAGCCACGAAATCGACAGGCTTTTCGTAATATTTCATTTTTTACCTCCGGTTGATTTATTAAAATCTTTGTCTGCACGGTTATTGAGTTCTCGATCGATCCAAACATTAAGCGAATTGGCTTCTCCGTCGTTTTTATCGGCATGTTCATCAAGCAATCGTTGGGCGGTCTTTAATTTTTCTGTAGGAACAGTCGTTAAATATTCACGTATGTTAGCGCTTGTCTGATGTTCTTTGAATACAGAAGCCACGAATGGAATTTTTGAAGCGCGCGTCTCGTTTAGCTTTCTAACACCCTCTTTTGAATAAGCATTATAGGGAGCTTTGCCGCTTCCCGAACCGAATTTTCCTTCAGGGTCGCGGGGATGTTTAGATTCTTCAAACCGCGCATCTCCTCTAGTTAAAAGTGCGTCTGTATTAGCCAAAGCTGAACCTAACGAATGCCCAGCAGCTAATGCCCAACGGACGCGTTTTACGATAGGATCATCGTAGGTCATTTTCACGTTCCTCCGAATTAGCCGCATCATATATAGTAACTGGAGAAAAGTAAAGGCATGATTTCAGCCAGGGAACCTGTACCCCCTCTCCTGCCAATACGCGATCAGCCGCGGGTAGCCGACCCGCTCCATGCGGTGCAGGGTCGGGCGCGCCACGCCCATCGTGGCCTCTATCTCCGCCAGCGGCACCCCGGAGCGGCGCCTGGCGATCCGGCAGAGCTCGCCGACCGCGGGCGGCGGCTGATCGCCCAGCAGCTTCAGCAGCCGGCGGTTGGGCACCGCGCCGATCTCGCAGCGGTCCCAGTCCTCCAGCGTAGCGCCGACCGCCGCAGCGGCCTCCGCGCGCGACAGCCCGGCGCCGTCGCGCCCTAGCGTGCCGCCGACCGGCGCGCGCTGCGCCCGGCGCCAGAGGAACAGCCGCTCGCCGTGGGTCAGACAGGTCAGGTCCAACGGGTCCAGGTTCGTCGGG
>JAGWKM010000311.1 GCA_028865305.1 Patescibacteria group bacterium
AATTTGCCGAGTCCGTCGGCGCGAAGGGCTATAACGGCAGCGCGTTTGATTTTGATTTTAAAATGTCAGATCTGGAAGACATCAAAGGCACTTCCAACATGCGCTTCAAAAAAGACCCCGACTTCACGACGCCCTGCATGTCGATGGGTGATTTTTATCCCGACCGCACAACGCCGCGCGGGCAGGAAATCTCCGAAAAAGCACGGCAGATGCAAATGCTGCGCTACCCCGAGCGCCGATTTGCCGACTGGCTCGGAAGCCTCAACGTCGATACGAACGAAGGCGGGCATCCGCGCTATGGCGACCGCGACAAGAAGAGCGCGGAGATCGAAAAGATCGGCGACCTGTGGATCATCAAAGTCCCCGTCGTCGGCAAGGGCATATACGGCGCCGACGGCAAGGGCGGCATGCTTTCCGGCTATGAAGATTCATGGACCGTCCCGCCGAATGCAACGCCGATCAAAATCTCCGATTACTTCAAGCTGCTGGAAGACTCCAACGCCCTCAGCCAGATGCCGACGACGAAAAAGCCCCCTAAACCGAAATTCTAAATCTGAAGGATCATTCTGACGTTTCGTCTTATATGTTCCGCAATACCTGCGTCCCAAGTCCGGGCGCGGCAAAAGCTGCGGGCTTTAAGCCATATTTTTGTGAAAGCCGCTTTCGCGTTAACGCCGGATTTACAGCTGATTGCTTTTGACGCTTCGCCAGAAGCAATTGATCGCAAAATTTACATGCGCGGGTGTATGCCGTCGCTATTAAAACCGCTCACGCCCTTGATTTTTCCGATCTCTTGTATCACTTCGTTCAGCCCTGAATAGTGAACCCGCACGGTTCCCGCTTTTTCATTAAAATGGGCTGAAAAAACGCCTTTCAGTTTTGAAATATCTTTCGCCAAAGTCTTGCGCGCGTCCTGATCCAGCGCTTCATCAAGAACAACGTTAATTTCGCTACCAAGCATGACATTCCCCCTTGGAAAAATGGTGCGCGTGGAAAGGATCGAACTTTCTACCCCTGCTATGTCAAAGCAGTGCTCTACCACTGAGCTACACGCGCAAATTCCGTCGAAAACGGGACGCCCGTATTTAGCATAGAACGTAAATCCGGCGCAAGTGGGTCTTTAGGCGACGAATACCGCCTCCGAAGAAAGCCCGTCCGCCAGACCGGAAACTTGCATGTCATAAAGCTTTTT
>JAGWKM010000312.1 GCA_028865305.1 Patescibacteria group bacterium
AGGAGGCGAGGACGCTGGTGCCGCAGCCGTAATGGGGGTTTCTTCGGCCATCAGGCTTTACCTTTTTCGCGCATCATCAAAACCAGCGCGTCCGGGCATTGCGCGCCGATGTCGGCAAGCAGCATCAGCCCGATATTGCGCTGACCTTCGTTGAAGGTCGTGGCGTGGGGATCGCCCAAATCAAAACTTGTCTGAAAAACGCGACAGGCTTCCAATTTATCCCACATCCAATTTCGGCCGGCTGGGGTCGAAAGCAGATTGGGAAGAACCTGTTTCTGCGCCGCGCGCCTACGGCTTTCTGACCGTCGGCGGTTATTCACCTGCGTCGGATCGGAAGCGTCGTAGGGCTGTTCATCCGGCGCGGCGACGGAATCCCGCTCCGCAAACTCAGCCATCGCCGAATAGTAATGGGCCGTCCGTCAGTTCATGCAATACGCTGTAGCGGCTTAGCTTCTTCTTCCTTGGGCTTGGTCGCGGCGTTCTTGCAAGTAATCGTATGTTCGCCAACATGGCCCATCTCGAAACTCAAATCGAGATCGCACCAGATTTTGAAGCCGTAGCGGCGCACCTTGCGCGAGAAACCGTAATCCTCGCTGGTGTAAAAACGGGAGGATTTGCTTTCCTCTTCCAGCTTGGCATTATGCCGCAGCCAAGCGGCGAAAGCCTCATTTTTCACAATTTCATCAAGGATTTCCTTGGGAACCTGGGTCGGATAATGATCGCGCATCATTTCCTTGAAGGTCTCTACGCCATCGCCAGGGCGGTGGTAGCTCTCGAAATACCACGGCCAAGTGAGCGAGCGATAAACATTGCAATCGGTCAGCACCATGCCGCCGGGCATCTGGCTGGCTTCCAGCAACCCCCCTTTGTTTACAATGGCTTGCGCGGTTTCCTGGCTTGTGCCGTCCGGCAATTCTAGGCGGCCAAGCGTTTCGTAGGGCGCGACACGCTTGTTGTAGAACGCCCCCACGACATCCTTTTCATGGCCGAGAAGGCGCAATAATGATTCGGGCGGAAACTGCATATCCGCGTCGATTTGCAAAAGATAATCGGCTCCAATTTCCAAGGCGGTATCAACCAACGCATTTCGCTGATTCGTAATAACCGAGCCTTCGCGGCCGAGAACGGCGAGGGCGATATTGCCGCCAGTGTGCATGGACGTGAACGAACACAGGCTGGAAAAATGGAC
>JAGWKM010000313.1 GCA_028865305.1 Patescibacteria group bacterium
ACTCCCCCAATCCCTTTTCGGCAAGTTTCCATTTCGTGTGAAACACGTTTCCCATGCCGTTGGCCGTAGTCTCCAAGATTATTTCCGTCCCGTCCGTGGTAGGAACCGCTTGGATGACTCCCGCCATGTGCGTCACCGCGTTGGGCCAAAAGGCGAATTCCGAGCCGTGGAATAATTGGATGGTGGAAGAACGACCCACGGCCTTTGTCCTTGCCGTTCCGACCGCATAGCCGGAATTAAGTTCGCTAAAGTGCAATTCCTTGGCGTTTTGGGCCGAAGTTAGTGGCTTCGGCGCGGGAAGGTTGTCGTAATACATCTGCGCCATCTCAAAAATCGTGTCCGTGGCCTTGTCCTCGTGTGTCAGGATAAAGACCCGGATGCCCTTTTGCTTGACGGCCTTCCAAAGAAAACGCCCCTCGATGTACGTTGAAACTCCCTGTTTCCGCCCTTTGAGCACCAAGGCGCGGATTTTGCCGGTCTCCCTTAACTGTTTTTCAAGCCTTTCATGCAACATGATTTGGGCGGCATTGAGATTGAGCGGCAAAGTTTCCCCGGTTGTGGAGCGTATTTTCAACGCCATCCTTGCGAAATTGATAAAATCATCCAGCACTAAACGAATGTCCTCAATCGTCTTGGCTACCGCGTTCATGCCTTTTTTCCCACTACGTCGGCCCATGTGAAATCGCCCTTGACCTCGTGCTTCTCCGGGGCGTTCGCCCCAATCATCTTTATTAGCTGTTCGTTCGCCTTGAGCGCGGTGGCCTCGTCCCCCTTCTCCGCGCACCGACCGCGCGAATCCAACGCGAACCGTGCCACGCTCGGCACCGTAACGCCCATCTTTTTCAACTCCTCCCGCTGTTCCGCCTCCACCTGTGCGCCGGTGCAGTAGGTCTTTATCGCCCTGGCTTTCTTAGCCATTCAGCATCTCCAACCCTTGCGTTTTTAGGATTTCGGCGTGCTTCCCGCACACCCGGGGAACGCGCTTCCGTATCCAATACCGGCACTTGGCGCAACCCCGGATGTAACCGTTTATCTTTTCCTGCAATTCAAGCAACATCATGTTCTTGTCCCTTTTTGCCGCCGCCTCTTCCTGATTCATTACGGAGCCGTGTGCTTGAGGGTTATCGAAACAGATACTCCCGTGGAACTCGTCATGGCCGTCGGTATCACAAGCCCCACCCTGTTGCC
>JAGWKM010000314.1 GCA_028865305.1 Patescibacteria group bacterium
ACCGTGAAACGATGCTCGGCCTCTACATCCCGGTCGTCTTTTTTTGCCATCGTACTACTCCGGGCATAAGTTTTCTATAAAGATTATACATATTTTTCATGGGGATTCAACTACCCAAACATGCCAGTATAGACCCACGAGGGGGCAGTGGGAGCCGCCCCCGCCCCCGTCGGCAGCCACAGTGTGCGGGGCTGCATGAAGGCGAAGGGCACCCCGGTCATAAGGGTGGAGTAGAGCGAGGAGACTTGGGCGCTGGTCGGATTGATTGGGTGAATTCCAACCGCATAGATATTGCCTTGAAACGGGACGTCAGTCGCGCTCGCGTTGACAAACCACCCGATTTCCGCATTCACGCTGTTTTGCAGCATCGCAATCGGAGTTGCAGGAGATGAAATGGCGTCCGTGGTGTTGTTAAGGAAAAAGGTCGGATTAGTCGTGCCGTTGTATTTTACGCCGACAAAAATAGTCTTACCAACTGTCAACACAGTTGTTGCAACCCAAATAGCGAATCCCCCATTATTCACGTAGAATCTCAGTTTGCCGCTTACCTCAATATCAAAAGCGTATTCCGTGGCGTTCGTACTGCCGTCACGCTTGGCAACAATCGTGTGATAAACCCCGGCGGCAATTGCGGTCGGATTTATTACAGCCCAAATAAATATCGGGTTGGCATGAATATTACCAATGGGAATAACCCCCGTACCCCCATCAAACTTCCACGCTGCCGGGAACTGCCCGCTCCCCGCCGCAAGCGTCACGCCGCCGTTGAGTGTGCCGTTATTCCCGTTGCCGGAGAAGTCGTAGGCGATATTCGCCCCGCCGAACGTAGGCGTCCATAATCCGGCAGGGCGTCCATAATTGGAAATGAACGACGGGTCGAGGACGTCCTGCTGCGTCGGGTACTTTACCGGCTGAGAAACGCGGATAAGCGACATTTACTGCGCCTGTACGCTGCTCGGCCTCATGATGATGGTGTTGCCCGATGCAGCCAGCGTAAGCCCAAGGCCGTTGTTCGACGCCATCACCTTGAAGTTGCCGACCGGAATCGGTACGCGCTGAATCGTCCGGCGCAGCGGCCCGGAAGCCGTAGCATCCACCGGAATGATGAAATCAGGCGCACGGGCTATGGCGCTCGTGGCCGTTTCATAGTTCGTGCCATCGATGGACAGGATGAACCAGCCGTT
>JAGWKM010000315.1 GCA_028865305.1 Patescibacteria group bacterium
CATAATCCACCTGCCTGAAGGTGGGGTTATTTTAATTCATCCGTACTGAACACCAAGAACGGTACGGGCTAATGTCAATCTTTTCTTTCTAGCCTTCCGATTGTTTTCAATTACCGTTCCTGCATATAAATGCGATTCCTCCACACAAGATGGATTATCGCATTTATGTAATGCCCACTCCCCATTTTGTAATTTCCTGCCAAGCTTATTTTCCAATGCGATTCTATGGGCGCGATATTGCTTTCCTTCTATTTTTACCATCCCATAACCATCTTTATCCTTACATCCCGGCCAAATTTTACACTTCATCTTATTTCTCCTTTTTGTTAATGGTTAATTTATCATTCAGTTTACAAAAACCCACTACCGCGCCGAGGGAGACGGTGATATATGTCAAAAGACCGACGATAGTGAATGTTCTATCTTTCATTTTCCAACCTATACCCCTCCGCAAAATGCTTCATCGTCATCATCCTGAGCAGTAGCTGACCTATCGCCTCCTCGGCGCTTATCTCCGTTCCCATATAGACTATCCTCGCCTTTACGACCCCGCTTATCGGCAGGTTGCATAGGTCGTTCAGCGCCGCCCCGATGCCGCAGAGTAGCCCTTCGGTCTCCACAACATCGTCATGGGCTACGGGCTTAATGCCGGTGAGGGTGAGGCGCATGTCAGTCATGATTGCACACATCCGCTTCGCCGATCACTACCTTGCGCGCTTCGTGCCCGGCGCTAAAACCGCGCATATGCGGGTTAGGCAGATTTTCCAGTGTCTGCCGCATTCTGGCATCAAGCATCGCCTCCAGGCGTTCCCGGTCTGCCTTATAATCGTAATCATCGTTTCTCATAGTTGCCATCTCCAGTGAACGCCTATTCCAACAAAGCCGATAATGATGGCCGCGAGTAAAAGCGTAATCCCGGCAAAATCCGCACAGAATCGAAACCAGCGCGGCGAATCATCGTAATACCAGATAGCGACCATAGCCGCCAACCCGATACAGAAAAACCCAATTTCGCGGATCATAGCGCCAACCCTGTTCTCGGGGTAATGCCGGTCGCATGAAACAGCTTCGCGGCAATCATAGACCGCAACTCGACCAGCGATCCATCATCGCTTTTATCCAAAGCGGCGTGGATTCGCTTCCAGTCATCTTTCCCGGCGATTATCGTCATCGGCGCGTTAA
>JAGWKM010000316.1 GCA_028865305.1 Patescibacteria group bacterium
GATACTTTATCGGCCGAAGAGGCAGCTTGCGAAACGATGGTTAAGCACCAAATAAAGTGCATATTACCAGAGCTTAATGGGGAATTTCCGCGGCTCTCGAAGCTCTGCTCAGAAGTCGCTGCCGGCGGAAAATTCCGCGACGTGGAAATGCTGCTCGGTCTGATGCTATACATGTCAGAAAAACCGGACA
Organism: Patescibacteria group bacterium; assembly: GCA_028865305.1. Lineage (GTDB taxonomy): Bacteria > Patescibacteriota > Minisyncoccia > UBA6257 > 2-01-FULL-56-20 > REEB161. The sequence continues at coordinate 191 of JAGWKM010000316.1, forward strand.
ATAGAGATAAAAAATGGCTTGACCTTTTTTCCCTGGCCTCAAAATATTTCTGAGCCATGCCGGCCCCCCAACAAGCGGTTGATCAGCAGGATATATGGAAGGATAAGGAGATGCGGGCCTTCGCTATCGCGCTTATTTCTCACGCGCTGGCCCGGCTCAATGCCGGCGAGCAAAATTTCACCACGGATTGCGTTCCGGAAAATGAACGAATTGTGGATGGTCACCCCGTCGGACCAGGTATTGCGGGAAGCGTATTGACAAAACTCCAACACGCCAATCTCGTGCGGCCGATCGGCGTAGTATCGTATGGAATCTTCTACCAGCGTCGCGAAAAATCCAGCCGCCCCTCTGCCAAAACCCGCTACCTCAATGTTTATCAGCTAACTTCCCGCGCCTCCGCCATGGAGTTTCTGCATCGCCACTGCGTTGAGGTTTCCCCCGGCCAATTGGATTTTCAAACCATATGACCGGGATTCTTCATTGGGGCTCCCCATAGAAGCGGTCCGGGAGTTCGGAATATTTACTTTGGGTGTCATGGTTAACCGAGAAGATGGTCGCGGTGCTCAGTCCAGTGCCCCTCCGGCTCGGTTTGGGATAGGACTGGCAGTTTTTTTCCCGCGGCGATTTTCTTGGCGCGAATCATGGCCTCGGCCATGGAGTCGCATATGTCAAGAGTATAACTGCCGCCGGCTTCATGCGAGACTATCCACTTGCGGTTTTCGCGGCCATTGTAATCGTCCGGCCATACGGAGATGTTGATCGGTTGATCTTTTTCGTATGTCATATATTTTTTTGGGTAGGTTATTTTAAGGCTGCAAAAAAAAGTCCCGTGCCGCCAATTTCCTCGACGTCGAACGCCGAGGAAAATTTCGAGCCCAACGGCGTCGGCCCAAATCCGAGCGCCTCAGCTTTTCGTCGCGCCGCCGCCAGGGACCTGGCTTTGATGGTTTTTGCATCGTGGGCGAAGGTTGTGGAAAAAAGGTTGT
>JAGWKM010000317.1 GCA_028865305.1 Patescibacteria group bacterium
GAATGCACAGCTTGAGCGCACAACGAAGCATTGCGCGCTCTTGCTGTGTCAGTTGTTCAACCGCCAGCATTAGAAGAGAATTTCGTCTTCCTCGCCGCGCGGTCGCGCTTCGAAGTGATAGAGAGCGCAATGGCCGACATAGCCGCTGACTTTGCCATCGTCCATGCCGCTCCAAATCAGATCGGTCAACTGTTCCATGGTTTCGGCTCCGTCTTTACTGGTGACGGGAACCTGACGGCCAGCGAATGAAGCGGCATGGGGTCCCTGCACGCGAATGATGTATCCGCCCTTGAGTTTATCGCGGGCATAACCCGCTTTGTGTGAACGCTTGGGAGCGGCTTTCTTTTCTTCTGCCATGACATACGATCCTTGATTATAGTGGGAGGGATTTTCCTGAAGTGGCACCCTCCCTTTGCCACATGATCTGCCGTCTAGGATTAGCCCAAAGCAGATCAATTCACTTGTTGCTGAAACTGAATGCCGGCGCGTTGCCGCCCTTCTCGGAACCTTTCAGCGCCTGCTCGAAGGCGTGCGACACGCCTTCGTATTCGCGCTTGAGGGCTTCCAGGGCCTCGCCCACGTCATCACCAGTGAAGGCATAGCTTCGCGGATTAGCGACCTGCCGCAGGTTTTGCAGCGCCTTGATCGCCTTGGTAACGCGATTGCTGCCGACACGGAGGAAACGTTCGCGGCGTTCGGTGGCGGTTGCCGTGTGCATGGTTTCGGCGGCATCCTTGAGGGCCTTTTTCAGCCCTTCGTTGTTCGGTGCCTTTTCCGCCTTTTCCTTGGCGGTTTTGTAATGCTCGCGCGCCTTGTCAGCAGCGATCTGCACCGGGGTCTTTTCGGCTTTCTTCCTTGCCATTGTACGATCCTTTCATGACCGGGATTTACCCGGTTATTGATCATTTGAGGTTGTCACAGGCGCCGTAGCGCGGATATCACGGTGAACGAATTTTGCCGTTCCGTCAATCGAAAATGTCGGGGCGTGGTTAACCCATGTTACGGTTTCCCCGCTGGCAATTCGTTTTATGCGATCAAAAGCTAGGTCTTGGTCATCTTCAACATACCGTATTTGTTCGCCGTCAATAACTTTCGTAATGAGTTTTGAGGATAACCGTGACCCCTTCGCAGCGATTTTTGGAACACCCTTGCTTGTTTTGACGCCATA
>JAGWKM010000318.1 GCA_028865305.1 Patescibacteria group bacterium
GTCCCGATTGGTCCAGCCGGATGTGATTCACAGCCACAGTTCGAAGGCCGGCTTTCTGGCCCGGCTGCTTCCATTTTTTGGAATCAAAGCGGCCCAAGTCTATCATCCTCATGCTTACGTCGGCATGCGCCCGAATCCTGGCGGGCTGGATCCCGTTTACAATATAATCGAGAGTTTGCTCGGGCGGACTGCTTATACAATCGTGACTTCTTCGGGAGAAAAAATTTTCGCCAGCGAGCGACTCAGAATTCCACTGGAACGCATTTATCATTGTCCAAATGGAGTTGATTCAGATTTATTTTGCCCGATTTCCGCCGAGGAGAAATGCAGGCGGCGCGAGGCTTTGGGTCTGCCCCTGGATGCGCCGATTTTAGGATTTATCGGGCGGTCCTCGGCGCAAAAAGACCCTATGATTCTATATCGTGCCTTCACGCGAGCCGCCGCCGACATTCCTATCGTTTTATTTCATGTCGGAAAAGGAGAGCTAGACACAGATTTGGCGCGGTTGACTCGGGATTTGAAAATGGATCGTCGGATATTTCGTGTCGCTTACATGTCCACGCCCGCCGATTTCTACCATGTGGTGGACGGATTTATTCTCACGTCGCGATACGAAGGATTCTCTTTGGCAGCCTTGGAGGCATTGGCGTCCAATTTACCGATGATCTTAAGCGATGCTCCCGGCAATAGGGATTTGCTCGAGTTGCCGTTGTCGCACGTTTGGAACGCGCTGCCGGGCAATATCGAGGGTTTCGCCAGGGCTATAAAGGCGTGGTACGAGAAGCTCGAAGCTGGAACTGCGGTCAATCATCGGCAAATCGCCCTGTCTCGATTCAATATTCGTGACCATTATGCAACTATATTTGAAATATATAGTGAATTGGCGGCAGCAGTACGCTCACGACAGCATCGCGCGACCGGGCTCGCGCCCTTGGAAAGCTAAAAGAGGCTTTCCGCCACGGTGATGACATCGCCTGGCAGCACTTTAAACACCGATTCCGTGCTGCCGCTGGCCATCCGGCGCGCGTTTAAATGAAAGGTCTGTTCCTTTCCGTCGATTCTTCGCATGAGCGTCACCTTCGAAGGATTGGCCACGCGCGTGTATCCGCCGGCCATGCCGATGGCTTGAAGCACGGTCACGTCCTGCTGGTCGGGCATATCG
>JAGWKM010000319.1 GCA_028865305.1 Patescibacteria group bacterium
GCAGCCTGCTGACCAACATGTCCGCCTTTGGCGTTTACAAACTCGCAGGCGGGACCACCTGGGGTTTGATTTCCAGCAACGGGACAACCCAGCTTATTACCCTCTCCGACAAATCCAGCGTTTCCAGCAACGACCAAATTTTGCGGGTGGAAGTGCGGACGGTTCCGGGCGGTCAGGTCGAAGTCTCGGCGTGGTTGGATGACTTGCCCCTACTCGATCCGTCGCAGCCTTTCCCCCGACCGATCAAGCATCGGATCACCGATACGAGTCTGTTGAAAATGGGCGGCGGGGTCTACGTCCAAGCTGGCGATGCGAACGCCCAAACTCTGAACGTGGATTACATCGGACTCGAAAACCTGCGGGGTTATACGACTCCCTAAACCGGATTGATTTTGTAGCTTTTGTTTCCGCACCAAGGAATTTTTGGCAAGGAAGCCGAAAAATGAAAACTGTAAGCCTGCGAGAATTGAAACGATTCGCCGAACAGGATTTGTCCGGTTGCGTGGCCCATTTGACCGAGGCCATGGAATCCGGACATATCAAGCCCTCCCAAATGTCCATCCGGGATTTGTTCGAGGCGTTGATTCCGGACGGCGGCGAATTGCTCCGCGCAATCGGCCCCGGCAAATCGGGTCGCATGGCCATGCGGGATATTTCCCTGTTGGAAGCCGCGGGCGCGGTTGACACTTCGGCTTTCACGAATATTTCCGGGCAAATGGTTTTCAATGCCACGAAGGAAGCGTTCAATTTCGACGCCTTCATCTGGCCCGAACTTTGCACCACGGTACAAACCAGTTTCATCCACGGCGAAATTGTTCCCGGCATCGGTGGGCTTGGCGATGTTGCCGAAATTATCCAGGAAGGCGCGGAGTATCCCACCGTGGGGGTCAACGAAGAATACACCAAAACGGCCCCGACCGAAAAGCGCGGTTTTATCGTGCCTATTACCCGCGAAGCAATCATCATGGATCGTACCGGACTGTTGCTCGAACGCTGCGGGGCAGGCGGTTTTTCTCTTGGTCTGAACAAGGAAAAGCGTGTCCAAAATGTGGCTTTCGGGATCACCAACAATTACAACCGTAACGGCACCAGTTACAACACCTACCTGACTTCCGGCGCATACATCAACGACAAGACCGGCAACGCTTTGAGCGGGGC
>JAGWKM010000320.1 GCA_028865305.1 Patescibacteria group bacterium
ACTAACATGACGATATTCAGTCTTTCAGTCCTGCTCATCGGTACGCTTGTTTCTGGATTTTTCATCGGCCGCACATACGAGATGAAATGGGGACTGTATAAAAAACTCTATAAGCAAATGGAGGATGCAGCGACACGGAGCATTGCCCTCACAATCGCAGCCGTAAAAACGCTCGAAGACGCCAATAAAGCACGGCAGCGATTACTAACCCAACTCCGAGAGAAAGGAATTGTAAGCCCAATACAAATTAAGAAACCATGAACGATAATAAAACGTGGGGAATAGCAGACGCGTGGAGCACCGCGTTCGCCGCGCAACCAGCCCGAGAACTTTCGCCGCGGAACTACATCTACGCAACCGAACTCGGGAAGGCGCCCGTCGAGGTGTGGCTTAGAATGCACGCGGTTGCGCCAACCAACCCGCCCAATGACCGCGCGAAGATGAAGATGGAAGCGGGAAAGGTCGTGGAAGGCATCGTGAAATTCGTATTCATGCGCGCAGGCATTCTAAAAGAGCATCAGGTGGAAGCGAACACAACGGTCGAGGGAGTCGAGATACACGGCCGGCTCGATTTCATCGCTGGCGGCAAGCCGGACTTAGCGCAAGGCATGGAGGCGGTAAAGATGCTCGATATGATTGACGAGTCGCTTGGCCGCGCGGGGAAAGCGGTTATCGAGTACATGGTCGAGCATTTCCCCGAGGGACTGCCCGAACAGCCGTTTGAGGTAAAGAGCATCGGAACGTTCGGAATGGACGCGATGGAGAATTCTCGCCGAGCAATAAAAATCCACCGGTATCAAACCGAGCATTACCTATTCACGAAGAACTTTCAGAGCGCGGAACTATCGTACATCTGCCGTGATGACTTCCGTATGATTGAACACGCGATTTCCGCCAGCCCAGAATCGAAAAAGGAATACATGGATGCTGTACTCGAATTGAAGCCGTGGATTACATCCGAAACGCAGCCGCCGAACGCGCCAATGCTCATATTCGATACCGAGGCAGGAAAATTCTCGAAGAACCTCGACGTAAGTTGGAGCAGTTATCTCACCCTTATTTACGGATTCAAGACACCGCGCGAATATGACGAACCGTATGGGAAAATGGCGACTAACTGGAATCGTGTGTTGAAACGACTCAAAAACGGTGATAA
>JAGWKM010000321.1 GCA_028865305.1 Patescibacteria group bacterium
GGTTGCGACGATTTTTCATCCGCCGACCTATCGCGTCGTTACGGCGCCGCATATTAAGCGTGTGGAGAGCCGCAAAGCCGGCCCTCCTGCAGGACTCGCGATTTACGGCGATGAAGAGGAACTGGAAAAATTCAAATAAATGGAACTTTATTTGGCGGCACGAATCATTTTCATTTTGCTCGACGCGGCGCTCGGGCTCGGGCTTATTTACGTCTTAATGAAGGTGTGGCATTACCGTCCGCATTTTGACATTAAACACTCGCCGAAAGGCAAAGGCGCGGTAACCCTGCGGAGCGTGATTACGAAAGAGCGATGGAATGCCATTCTTGAAAAATTTTCTTTAGGCACCCCGGAATCGGAACGGTTAGCCGTGATTGAAGCGGACGCGCTCGTTGATTCCGTGCTGAAAGCGATGGAAGTGCCGGGCGAGCATCTTGCCGACCGGATCTCGAATTTGGATACGGAAGATTTGAAATCGATCAATAAGCTTTGGGCAGCGCATCGCTTGCGCAACGATCTGGTGCACACGACGGGATTCGTGTTGGGGCCGGGCGAAGCGAAAGTGGCACTTGCAAATTACGAGGCGTTTTTGCGGGAATTGGGAATGCTCGCCGTCTAAATTGGTTCTAAAAATCGTGATATAATGAGCGTATGGCAACTCCGGAACAAAATGTCATTTATTTTGCGCGCACCGATTTCCGCAATCAAAATCGGCTTTTTGGCATAAAGCGCGAAGACCGCCGCCAGCACACCTACGTGGTAGGCAAAACCGGCACGGGGAAAAGCGCGATGCTGAACAACATGATCGTGCAGGATATTGCGAACGGCGAAGGGCTGTGCGTGGTGGATCCGCATGGCGAACTTGTGGAGGGAATTCTGAAAAAAATTCCGGAGGAACGGATGAAGGATGTGATTTATTTCAATCCGGCCGATCCGGATTATCACATCGGGTTTAATGTGCTGGAATTGCCGGATCCGCGCTATAAACACCTCGTCGCTTCGGGGCTTATGGGTATTTTCACAAAGATCTGGGCGGGCGTGTGGTCGCCGCGCATGGAGTATATTTTGAATAATTGCATTTTGGCACTGCTTGATACGCCGGGCTCCACGCTGCTCGGCATCCCGCGCCTGCTCACGGAGAAAGATTATCGCGA
>JAGWKM010000322.1 GCA_028865305.1 Patescibacteria group bacterium
TCTTTCACCAAGGACCTCACCCTCGGTTCGAAAGGAGCTGATGTTACTGCTCTCCAGCAACTTTTGATCAATGCGGGCGACTTGAATATTTCCGCTCCGACCGGATATTTTGGTTCTATGACCAAAACCGCGTTGGCAGCATACCAGTCGGCAAAGGGTATTACCCCGGCTGCTGGTTACTTTGGACCTAAGTCCAGAGCGTTTGTGAATTCCATGGCGGTTTCGACCGGCGCAACCGGTACGACCACGACAACCACCGGTACGACCGGAACGACTGGCACTACGACAGTGACGGCTCCGGCATCGGGACTCGCGGTAAGCTTGGCGTCAAATAATCCCGTTGCGGGATCTTTGATCTCGAGCGCGAGCGCCGGTGCGGCGCGTGTTCCGGTTCTTCGCGTGAGCTTCACGGCGGGGAACGCGGGCGGTGTTACCGTCACGGGCGTCAACTTCCATAAAGTTGGCGTTTTGTCCGACAGTTCCATCGCCGGTGCATATCTTACCCAGGGCGGTAAGGTTTTGTACCAGTACAATTCGTTGAACCAGGGCGTGCTTAGCTTCTCCGGTATGAGCTTGAATGTTCCTGCCGGCCAGACGGTTGAGCTCGGTTTGGCGATCGATATCGCGAGTGCCCTTTCTGCGGGAAATATGACCAGCTTCTCTTTGAACGGCGCGTCTGATATTTCCGCGACATCCGGCACGACGGCGGTAACGGCGACGGGTTCGTTCCCGTTGAACGGCAATACGTTCACGGTAACGTCGGTTTCAAATCCTGCCCTTGCGACGCTTACGATTACTTCTTCCTCGATTGGAACGACAGTAACGGCAGGCACGCAGGGAAATCTCGTTGGCGCCTGGAACTTTACGGGCGGCAACAGCAAGCTTTGGCTTAAGGGTTTGAACTTCCGCGTTATCGGTTCCGCTAACAAGGGCGATATCCGAAACGTGAAATTGATGGTGAACGGCGCGCAGGTCGGTGCGACCTTGGCGACCGTTGGCCAGGACGGAAATGCGTATTTTGACACTTCGGCAACCCCGGGCGTCTTGAATACCGGTTCCAATAACGTCCAGCTTTTTGCTGACGTGATGGGATCTCCTTCCTTCAATTTCCAGTTTGAAATCCTGAACAGCTATGATGTTCTTGCGGTT
>JAGWKM010000323.1 GCA_028865305.1 Patescibacteria group bacterium
AAACGGCCGTGGGTTGGCTTACCGGCATTGTCTTGCTTGCTCGGGATGGTTCGCGGGATTTAAGAGGCCGCTCGCTGCGGGGAAGGACGGAGGAAAGCCGTGAAGAAGAAACGCGCCACACCGCATTATATTCAACACCGCGGCTATGAGCTAGGATTCAGGGACGCGGTTAATTGTCGCTGCTCAACATGCCGTTATCGAAGGCGCTATTGGAAGAAGCGAGCCGACCGCCTGCGCGAGACGCTGGAGAAGAGAACTCCGAGCAACTGAGTTTACGAATCCTAAAATGCCAGCGCGATTCACACTGCGGAATGGAATCAGGTATTACCCCGGCGGCCGGGAGGTGTGTGTCACGAAGTCCGCATGGGACCGCCGCCGTGCGGAAAGGATTGAACTCGCCGAAGGCCGGTGCGAGTGCCGGTTATGCGAAAGGCATAAAGGCCGAAGGTGCAACCGCCCGCTCGCCCTTCATGCCGCGGAAGCTCGGGATCTCGGTATTTGGCTGGCCGACGTTCATCACGTCACAAGTCGGGGTATCGGCGGAGGGTCTCGGGATGATCGAGTGGAAAATCTCCGCGCCGATTGTTCTGACTGTCACCGGGTAACGCATGAACGGGAGCGGTTCAAGTGCCAGAGCTAAATGCAGCATGCCTTCAATGCGGCATCCGGTTTCACATCAAACCATCGCGGCCCGCACGCGGGGCGGGAAAATATTGCTCAAGGAAATGCTGCGCCGAGGCGAGGACCCTGATTCCCGATCCGTGGGAACCAAAAATAATCACCCGGCAAAGAGAATGCCGCAGGCGGTGGATGCAAAAGAACCGCGCTAAACGAAACGCCTACATGCGCCAGAGGTACTGGAAAAACAAGAGAGCGGCATGATGTGGATTTAAAAAGATGAAACGGGGGCGCGGCCCGTTATGAATCTGAGGGAAGGTTTTCGCCTGGCCGGACTAAAAGCCGAGATCGAGTTTCTGGCCGAGAAAAAGTTTACCGGCACCGCCGTCTATTGGATGGACGGAAAAGAGCTTCGCCGCCGATTGACTCATGTCTTTACTGGCGATGAGGTCCGCACAAACGGAGATGGTGCCGGAAGAATGGAGAAGTTTCTGGAGCGTCTCGTACTCTGGGCCGGTAAACCCGATGG
>JAGWKM010000324.1 GCA_028865305.1 Patescibacteria group bacterium
CATCCGGTTAATGCGCGTTTCGAAACGCAAAGTCATATGCCAGACAATTTCGACGTACCGTTTTTCATGCACTTCGAGGGAACGAATAAAGGCGCGCTCCCGGTCAAATGTGAGGACGGCTCGCTATCGTTCGAACAGCCAGAAGGCGAGTTCCTGGCCTGCTCACACGAAATCAAGGTCGCCCTCGAACATCGATTGATCGATATCAAAAAGGTGCATGAAGTCCATGTGGCCTGCGAAACCATGCGCTTTGTTGATTATGTCGATACATTCTATGCGCAAAAACGCGATTGCAAGCTGGCTGGCGACCGCATCGGGGAACTGTTTGCCAAATTGCTTTTGAATTCCGGCTATGGAAAATTCGGCCAGAACCCCGATCACTTCAAAGACTGGATCATCTCGCGCGATCCTGGCGAAGAAATCACCCTGGAGGAAAACGGCTATGAACTGCTGGCGGAATTTCCTGATTTCGATCTGTGGGCGCGACCTAGCGATGTTGGCGAACGCGCTTTGTTTGACGTTGCGGTGGCTGCTTCTATTACCAGCGCGAGCCGTAGCATTCTTCTTGAAGGCTTGCGAAATTGCCGTGTGCCTGCTTATTGCGATACTGACTCTATCATATGTCGCGATTTCTCTGGCGATATCGATGATAGCCGTCTTGGCGCATGGAAATTGGAAAAGACTTCGGAATATCTGGCGGTCGCGGGCAAGAAGCTCTATGCCATGTACGACCATGAAACAGCCGAGCCCCTGAAACTGGCCTCAAAGGGCGGAATGCTGAAATTGGCGGATATTCTGGCAATCTGCCGTGGAAAAAAAGTCACATATCAACAGGCGGCCCCTACTTTTAGCGTTCGAACAGAAAAAGTCCGATTTATGGAGCGAATTTTCGAAATGACCGTTGACGCGGATAATTCCGAGGATTAGATTTAGATCGTCGAAACGGCTTGAGGGATACAGGCTATGCTAATCAAATTTCGCGACGGTACATCAAGAGAAATCGCGAACCTCCGCTGGGCGAACCTCCGCGAGGCGAACCTCCTCGGGGCGGACCTCCGCGAGGCGAACCTCCGCCTCGCGGTCCTCCGCGAGGCGAACCTCCGCGAGGCGAACCTCCGCGGGGCGGACCTCCTCGGGGCGAACCTC
>JAGWKM010000014.1 GCA_028865305.1 Patescibacteria group bacterium
GTGAGCGTCGGCATCTTTTGGGGCTTTAAGTTCTCCATGCGCTTCAGTGGATTGTATGATCCCCCACCGGATCATGGTTTCGATAAGCTGCGCCCGCTGTTCCATGGTAAGCGGGAGCTTCGGCTCGTGCTCGACCACGCCGAGTTTTCGGTCGAAGACGCCCGCGTCGAATTTCTTGTCGAAGAGATCCTTGCGGGCTTCGCGGATTTCCTTCATCGCCGCGATCCGTTCCTTGCGGGTCGCTTGGTTCGAGAACAGGATTTGCCACGCCATTTTGGTGGTTTCGTCGAGCGTGTCTTCAAAGGCCGCGAGCTCCTCGTTCAAGAGCTGCCGGTCGACGCGCGTCAATCGTTCGCGGAATATCCGCTTGCGGAGCCGGTTGATGTAATCGACGTGCAGGTGGATGCCGTTCTCTTCGAGCTGGCGCTGCATTTCGCGGAGCGACATGTCGTGCTGGATCACCACCAAACGCCGGATGTTCTGGATAAAAAATTCCTCCTGGGTTTTCGAATAGGTGCTCATATTTTGTCCTACGGTGTCCTATGGTGGACGAAGGTTTCGTACCGCTTCCGGATCACGTCGCAGTAGGCGGGATCGAGCTCCATGAGGAATGCCGACCTTTCGGACTGTTCGGCGGCCAGAAGGGTACTTCCGGACCCGCCAAAGAGGTCGAGCACCGCACCGTCAGGCGGGCAGGATTTGCGTATAGCGCGTCCCACGAGACGAACCGGCTTCTGGGTGGGGTGTTCGTAGTCCTTTGACTTATCTCGCGCCTGAAACCAAACGTCGAGGCGTTCCTCAAAGGCCAGACGATCGAGATCCCATAGCTCCTTTTCGGTGGTCATGAACTTATTCGTGTAATGCTTTTGGCCCTCCTTCCAACCGAAGATGATCGGCTCGTAGACGCGATGGAAGTCTTGGCCCATCGCGAGGATGATCCGCTCCTTAAGCCAGATGATCGTCTGGCTGAAATGGAATCCGGCTTCGGCAAACGCCTTGAAAAACTGCTCCTGCGTTTTCGTGGCGTGGCAAACGTAGATGGGCGCGTCATCGGTCGTATGCGCATGCGCGTTTTTGAATACGGCGAGGAGAAATTCATAAAATTCCTGCGGCGATTTGTTGTCGTTGAAGATCTGTCCGCCGTGGATGAACTTCTTCCGGCGACCACCGTGGATCGCTTCGTATTTCGCGTATTTGTAATCCACGTTGTACGGCGGGTCGGTGAAGATGAGATTCGCCTTCGCCCCCTTCACGAGTTTCGCGACTTGCTGCGGATCCGTGGAGTCGCCGCACATCAGGCGATGACGGCCTAGTTCATAGATTTCGCCGAACTTTGACGTCGGTTCGGAAATCGCATCGTATTCTTTTTCCGCATCGAAATCATCCTCGGCGATATCCTTATTGATGCCGAATTTCTCGCGCAGTTCGACCTTCTGGAATCCCACGTCGAGCAAAATGCCTTCGTCGATACTCGCGAGCAGTTTCCAGTCGAACTCGCCCGTATTCTTGTTAAGCCGGATGTTGAGTTCCTGCTCTTTCGCGAGATCGGGAATGTTCACGTAAACGACCGGCACCTCGTCGTAGCCCAACGCCTGCGCGACCTTCAATCGGAAATGGCCGCCAATCAGGACGTTCTTGCGATTTTCCGCTGCATTCACCACGAAAGGTTCCACGATCCCGAATCGCGCGATCGATTCTTTGAGATCGGAAAATTCCTTGTCCGTGAACGTGCGCGGGTTATATTCCGCCGGATGAAGATTGGCGATTTTTACGGCAACGATTTCCATGTTTGGTTTGATGCTCATCGGCCCTGTTCTTTCCGCTCGCGCTCGCGGCGATCGCGACACTTCTTGCACCGCTTCGGCGGCGTGAGGCCACGCTCCGCATAGAATTCCTGTTCGCCCGCCGTGAAGATGAATTTCTCGCCGCATTCGGCGCAGATGATGGTTTTGTCCATAGTGATGAATTTTTGTTTTTATGATTTTGTTTTTGTTATTCCCGGTAAATCGTGATCGTTCCTTCGACGCGGCCCTTGCCGTCCGCGGCCTTGTGACCCGCAAACGATCCGTCGAGTTTCTTGTCGTTCAAGAACAACGCATCTGCGATGCTGCCGAACACGTTCTCGGCATCCGCATGCGCATCGTTTTTCCAGAGTATCTGGATATCCATGCGGGCTTTCTCGAAGGTGCCGAGCTCGATCGGATGCCCGGTGCGCACGAGGCACTGGCCCACCTGCTGCATGAGCTCTGGATGGCCCGCGGCGATCGCATCGCGGAACGCCATCTGCGCGTATTCCTTCCACGCGGCATACCGCTTCGCCTGCGGCGTCCACTGCTGCCATTTCGTTTTCTTGATCTTCGGCAAGGGATTGCCGTTTGGATCATCGGGATTGCCCCGGATCGTGAAGTTAATAGATGTCATGGTAAAAGTGATTTTCTTCGTCTTCGTTTATATTTTTCGGAATGAACCGAATCGTCGTGCGTCTCGCCCGCTGCCGATCCATGTCGTCGAGCATCTTTTCGATTTCTTCCGAAGTTTCCGGCGCTCTCTGTGGAACGCCGATAATCGGCAAATCATGGATTTTAAGAGTGGGTGCGGAAATGTTTTTGGAGTTTGCTTTTGATTTTTGTTTCATGGTGAGTTGGCTTCGGCGTTTTCTCGATGCAAACTGCCGAAAAGGTTTCGTTTGAGTTCGGCTAACCGCGCGACCATCGCGGGCAGGCCTACCGCCTCGTCGACCTCGGGCGGCGGGATCTCGTATTGCCGGTATAGGTTTTCGAGCTTCCGGTAAAAGCCGTATTCCCGCTCGCTCTGGCGGATGAATTCACCAATCACGCTCCCACAGAGTGCGGACCCGATCGACGGGCGCATATTCCGTTTTTCATGCAAAAACCAAACCAAGAGCATCCGGAGCTGGCCTTCACTCAAATGCCGCAGGGCGGTCTTTATGAGGTGCCCGTCCTTGAACCGCACGAAGGTCGGCTTCTCGCGGCGCATGGCGATCGAGAGCCGGTTGAATTCCCGTAAAATATCATTCGTCGGCAGCTTTGCTGCTTTAGCTTCTTTTGTTGTATTAAGAGTTTCTTTTGTAGTGTCCAAATTTTGGACGTCCAGATTTTGGACAGGTTGCGCCGACCTGTCCATTTTTTGGACAGGTTTATGCACCGCGAATAAACTGTTTTTCGGCTCGAGATTAAGGCGATAAAAGATCTTGTTCCCGGAACGATCCTTGCCGGTCTTGAGGATCTTGCCGTTCGCGTCCCGCGCCTCGATGAGCTCGTTCCGCACGAGCTTCTCGATCGCGCTGCTGATGGAGGCGTGGCCGCGCCCGGTCTTCTTCATGATCTGCGAGCGTGAGATCCAGTCCTTTTCTTTCCGTCGGCCGGTCTCGGAATCCTCGACCCAGCCGAGCGTCTGGCGCACGACGACAAGCAACACGCGGAACTCGACATCCTTCAGGCGCGGCAAAAGGTCGTCGAGGATGAAATTGGGAACTTGGGTTGTGTTGGGAATGATTTTGTCCATGATTTCCGAACCCGAGGAACACCGCCCATTGGCGGTGACGCTGCGTTAATTTGTCGGGGCTTTCGCTCCCGATCTCTGCTCGCCGCTCTCGGGGTGAGCAGAGTCGAGAGCCAAAGGAGGTTATTTTTTCGGCCCCCGCTTATTTGCCTCGGCGGGAATTTTGATTTTTATTTTTTCGGCAGGCTCGCTGGCAGCCTGCATAGTCGCCTGCTCCTTTTCGATCTCTCGTTTGACGAACTCCTGCAGCCGGAAGAACCCCTGCTCGAGCGCGTCGGGGTGCATCTGCTCGACGGCAGTCCAGCTACGTGTTTCAAACGCATACTCAACAGCGTCGATCTTGAATTTCTTCGATTGCGCGTCCTGCCCGGGCTTCACCTGCACGAGGTAGTTCTCGATTTCCTCGAGCATGACCTTGCGTCGCTGCTTCCATTCGTATTTCTCTTCTTCGGTGCGGAAGAGGAGCCCCGCGTCGCGTTCGGCTGCGGTTTCGAGCTCCACCGGCGATTCGAGCATCACCTCGATCGCGGGCGCGAAGTTCTCGTAGGCGGGGTTCTGGAACACCTTGCCGTCGAGCACCGTGGATCGGTCTTTGATCACGATGCCTTGGCGGTAGACCTTCGAGATGTTGCCGCCATCCATCTCTTGAATGCGTTCCATCAGCACCAGCAGATCCGGTTCGTAGGCGGTCTCGCCTTCGACCTTCATCTTCACGCCGGACTTGTAGATCTCGCGCTTGCCGGTTTCCTTGTTAATCTCATTCTCGTATTCGTAACCGGCGCGGCCGGTCATGATGACGTGGTAAGGGTCGCGGACGAAGGGATCGGAGAATTCCGATTTCCATGTCGGCTTGATGATTCCCCAGTCCTGAAATTCCAATCGCGTCCGGCGGACTTTCTCCGCGTAGGATTTCAAGAAGTCCTCCCAGACGTGGGAGATTGAATCGATGATCAGGATGTCGCCCGCGCCTTGGCGCATGCGGGCCATCGTTTCCTTGAGGTCGGCGAGCGACCGCGATTCGCGGACGATCGCTTCGATGCCTTCGGCCTTGAGCATTGGCCGGAGGAATTTCGCGGCTTTCTCGGTGTCGAAGATGACGATCGGCTTTGTGGACCCAATCCGCTTGTAAAGCCCGATCGCGATCTGGGCGGATGTGTAGGTCTTGCCTGTTCCCGCGAAGCCTTCGAATGCCGCTTTGAAGTAAGGCTTCGTGTTTGCCATGGGCGTGAAGAAATTATCTGGCGCCCCCGGCTGGTTGAATTTTCGGTTTATTTCCATGGTTTTTTGCTATTGACTTCTCCGAAGGTCTTGCTAAACTGGAAGTACTGAGGTTTCCAGGAGCTCCCTTCGGGGAGTTTTTGGTTTCTGTCGACTTTGTTAAGGTGATTGATTCCGGCTGGAGAGTTACGTTCACGAGGTCGCCTATCGTCCAGCCGAATTTTTTCGTCAGCCACTTTCCTTCAAGGATGACGGCCGGGATGCCCCAGCGGCGATAGGTGACTTTGCGGGTTGATTTCATGGATCGCTCAGGCGATCCTCGAACCTGATCCGCATGACGAGGCGGAAGAAATTCCCTACGGCGGCGTTGTTGCCCTTCGAACCGACATGCCAGATGTCGACTGCTTCGATTGGGCGCGGGTCTTTGTAGTCGTAGATTGTGATCACCGTCGGCCCGAATTTAAACGCCCATTCGGCTCGCACTTTCTTGTCGGAGGATTCCCAAGAACCTTCCTTTGTGCGGTCGTGCGGCTTCTCCAAGAGTCCGACCAGATCCGCATAGCTCGCGCGGAGGTAGCCGTTGAAACTCGTTCCCCGCAACTCGGATTTCTTCGCTTTCGTGAAGTGGTAAGTTTTTTGCATCGCGTTATGTTTATTGGTTTGCGAATTCGACCTTTGCGACGGGCGCAGCGAGGCATCAAAAAACCCCGCTTTCGCGAGGTTTTTCTACTTTTTTCGGATTTTATCGGCTGTCCCTATTTCCCATGGCACTTCTTCCACTTCCGGCCGCTGCCGCACGGACAGGGATCATTCCGACCGATTTTGGAATCAGGCGATGCGGACTGAGGATTGACGACGGAAGGTGGAATCGCGCGGGCAGCTCCATTCTCCATTCTTCGTTCTCCATTCTCCAATAATTTAAATATATTCGAAAACACCAGTTGGTTATAATTGCTCCAAAAAACCCTGAACAGCTTGCTTGCTTCCTGGCGATACTCCACGAGCGGATCGCGCTGGCCGTACGCCCGCAAACCGACGGATTCCGAAAGCGCTTCGAGGTCTTCGAGATTCGTCATCCAAAGCATATCGAGAACGGAAAGGAGTTGGTTGCGAGCGAGAGGATTTTCAGCGACTTCGGCTGATTTTTGCTCGAGAAGGGCACGGAAGTCGCCTCGGGTTTCGGGTTTCGGGTTTCGGGTTTCGGAACTGATCCCAATTTCTTTGAACGCTTTTTCGATTTCCGCTTGAGCGCCGTCTTCGGAATGAAGACGGTCTTCCCCACTCCCGCCAAACGCGGCATCGAGATGCGCGAGAACCGTTTCTTTTATCATATCTGCGAGCTTCTAACTTCCAACCTCCAACATCTCACCTCTCCTTTTATACACTGCCGCGCGCTGCTTGTTCAGCACGTCATCATATTCGAGCAGATGCTTGCGGAGGTCGAAATTCGCTCCTTCCACTTTTTCCTGCGCCTGCGCCACGGCGCCCGTCACCATTTTGAACTCGATCGGCTGGTCATCCGGCAAATCGAACCGCTCCATCAGGTTTTTCATCCGCTCGCCGCCGAAAATCCGCATCAGATCGTCTTCAAGCGACAGGAAGAATTGTGTGGAACCCGGATCGCCCTGCCGGCCCGCGCGCCCGCGCAGCTGGTTGTCGATGCGCCGCGCTTCGTGCCGCTCGGTGCCGATGACGTGCAAGCCGCCGAGTTCGCGCACCTTTTCCGCTTCTGCGCGCATCGGCGGATTGCCGCCGAGCAGGATATCAACGCCGCGGCCGGCGACGTTGGTCGCCACGGTTACCGCGCCGACGCGTCCTGCCTGCGCGATGATCGCACCCTCGCGTTCGTTGTTTTTCGCATTCAAAACCTCGTGCTTGATCCCCGCCGCCGAAAGCGCCGCGGATATGATCTCGTTCTTCGCAATCGAGGTCGTGCCAAGCAATACCGGCTGGCCTTTCTTCTGCCGCTCTTTCACTTCGCGCGCCACCGCATCCACTTTCGCCTTGAAACTCTTATAGATAAGATCATTCAAATCCTGGCGAGCCAGCGGCCGGTTCGGCGGAATGCTTATGACTTCGAGGCCGTATACCTTATGAAATTCTTCGGCCGAGGTTTGCGCCGTGCCCGTCATGCCGGAGATTTTTTCATACATGCGGAAATAATTCTGGATGGAAATTTTCGCGTAGGTGCGGGATTCTTCCTTGACTGCCACTCCCTCTTTCGCTTCGATCGCCTGGTGGAGTCCCGCCTGATAACGCCGGCCCACGAGCAGCCGCCCGGTGAATTCGTCCACGATGACAACCTCGCCGTTCTTAACGACATAATCCTTATCGCGCTTGAAGAGCGCCTTGGCTTTGACGCTTTCTTCGAGATAGTGGACCAAACGGACGTTTTCCGGCGCGTACATATTCTTCACGCCGACCATTTTCTCCGCCTTTTCGATCCCGGCGTCGGTGATAATGGCCGTTTTGCGCTTTTCATCCACCTCGTAATCCGTTTCCGGCTGCAAATTCGACGCCACCCGGGCGAAGGTTTTGTAAAAATCGCTTGATTGCGCGTCCGGCGCGGCGATAATGAGCGGCGTCCGCGCTTCATCGATCAAAATGCTGTCCACCTCATCGATGATCGCGAAAAAATGGCCGCGCTGCACTTGTCCCTCGGCCTGATACGCCAGGTTGTCGCGCAAATAATCAAAGCCGAACTCGTGGTTCGTGCCGTAAGTGATATCGGCTTCATAGGCCTCCCGCCGCGAAATCGGCCGCAAGAATTCCTGCTGCACCAAAAAACTGCCGGTCGTGTCCCGTTCCTTATCTAACTTTTCCTCTTCCTCTTTGGCAATTTTATATTCCGGGTCGTAAAGATACGCCGCGTTCGGCACGAGGCATGCCACGCTGAACCCAAGCGCGCGGTAAATCTGGCCCATCCACACGGCATCGCGCCGCGCGAGATATTCGTTCACGGTTACCACGTGCGTACCCTTGCCGGCAAGCGCATTCAAATATGCCGGAGCGACCGCCGCAAGTGTTTTCCCTTCGCCCGTCATCATTTCCGCCACCGCGCCCTGATGCAAAACCAATCCTCCGAGCAACTGCACATCATACGGCCGCTGGCCCAAGGTCCGGCGCGCCGCCTCGCGGGCCAGGGCAAATGCGCGCGGGAGGATATCGTCCAAGGTTTCCCCGGCCGTAAGCCGTTCTTTCAACTTTAAACTTTCAACTTTCAACTCATCGCTGCCCAAAGCGACGATGCCCTCTTCGAGCGCGTTAATTTCGGCCACCTTTTCCTGAAGCGGTTCAAGCGAGCGATTTGCGAACAATTTCTTGATGGAATTGAACATCCCCCCGATTATATTGTTTTTTTAGCCAATTTTCCATCGGTTCGTTATTGTGCGGCCGCACAATAACGAACCGCTCTTCTGGTATGCTGTTCCGGCAAATAAAGACGCGTTTATAGCGCCTTGAACTGAAAGAAATTTATGTCAGGTGGCGAAAGCGACTGATGTGTTGTTGGGCTTGATCGTTTCCCGTTGCAGCGCATCCGCAAGATCAGGCTCCGGCGAAGTATGGAGAACGCCGCCCGGAATGCCGGCTTTCGCCGTCGCCGGACTATAGCGCCCGTCCTCCGCAGTAGCACTGCTATGGAGGATGGAGACGCCGCAAGCCCGGTCTCGCAATCTTCGTTTACTTTTTCCGCCCCTCGCGGGGCTTACATATTGCGTCCGAACCCATCTCGAGAATCAGCCGATGCGCTCATGGCCATTTTCAGGTGAAAAATAAGAATCGCGTCTTATCGTAGCGCGTTACCGCTTCACCGTAATTCTTATTTTTCATCTCGAAAATTTCTCATGATCGCCCTCGGCTTATTTTCAAAATGGGTTCTATATTTCTTGATCTCCACCCGGAGCGTATCCTTTACACCATCAATCGCCTTCCGGACATCTCCCGCATACGCCTGAGCCCTGATGATCTTCTTCGGCAGGCGCAGGTCGGCCGCCGCGAAATAAACGTCGCCCTTCCGGTGGTGCTTCGTCGTGCGCGAGATCTCGAGCCAGATCGCCGCCTCGCCGGTCTCGTCAAACGGCTTTACGAACTTCGCGAGCGGCATCAGCTTGTTTTCGATGAAGCTCTGCAGTGCTGGCGTCAAATCAACGCTTTTCTTTATTTTGATATCCATATCATTTATACGTCCAAAGAGCCGGGAATGGTGATTTAACTCCCATCCCGAAAATACTCCTGCTCGCCTTGCGGGATCATTTGCGCGGGGCTCAATTCGTTGCTCACGCCCGCAGAGCTGCGAGTGGTGACCTCCAATTCTATTTGTTAATGAATGAGTGCTCTACTCGCAGCTCCGCGGGCACGAATGAACGAGTGTCCTTGGGGCGCTTTTAGTATACCAGAAAAACCAAAAGGCCCCTTTCGGGGTCTTTCGGCCAAATAGAATCGTGTGGGATATGCCTCGATCGACGTCGTCGCCAAGGTATATGCGCACTTCATTCTTTGGCATTATACCAGACAACCCACCATTTCGTCAAATGAAGACCGTCTTCGAAGACAGACTTCAATCTAGGAGAAATGATTCGATTTCTTTCTTTTCTCGAATTATTTCTATGCTCTCAAGGACAAATTGTTCATATTCCGTCCCTGATCCGAACTGATCCGTGATTATATTTGTTTCGCATAATCTTCCCCCCGCCGCTTTTGAATCTAATATAGCAATGTATTCATTGTAACTGCTCCACTGCCAATTAGCCGGATGCTTTGCTAAACCGGCTACAACCGGGTTGGCATGGATATATGCCGAAAGCCATAGTAAGTAATCATTTTTGTCCACCAGTTTCGCCTTGAACTTATCTTGAAAAAGATGTCCAATCCGTTCATATTTCAAATTAAAACACTTTGAATATCCCGTACTTACTTTTGACAATAATTTGCTTATTGGCAATTCGGTACATTGCCTTATCAAAAGATGGAAATGGTTTGGCATAAGGCAGTAAGTGGTCAAAGAAAAAGAATTCGGCGCTAATGGCTTTCTTTCTCCTTCCGAAGACGGTCTTCGAAGACCGTCTTCGGAAGGGGGTTTCGGAAAAAGATTTTCTTTTAGGCGAGCCATCCAAAGGACATAATCGGAATCTTCTCTAAAAATGCTTTCTTTTTCATTCCCTCGGTTATAAGTGTGGTAATAATTGTCGGGAGCAAAATTTTTATAATCGCGGTTTTTCATGGTGAAGACCGTCATGGTGAAGACCGTCTTCGAAGACGGTCTTCATATTGTGCGACAGTGAAAAATAAAGTCCAATCTTATTTAATGATTTTTTAATCTTTGCTGAAGCTCCGAAGGCTGCCCCGCCTCCCGAAGACCGTCTTCGAAGACGGTCTTCGGGAGAGTCCTGACAAGCATCACGGCTCCATGCTCGGTGAAAACATGGGCAAAAGCGCCGATCACGGTGTTTTGAGAACCGGTCGCACATTGCGACCACCTCCACCAAGCTGGCGAAACCTTTGAGCGGCTAGAGCTGACTGCTATCCGGTAAAACCTCCCGATCGGGAGGTTTTACCGGATAAAAAAATTCTTTCGGGGGTATCAAAAGGCCTCCGGAAATCTGGAGGCTCCTATACTCAACCGTCACAAACGGAAGGAAAGAAACTGTCCGCTAAGCGACTAGAGCTGTCCGCCCACGCCACCGGTGATGGTGGAAATGGTGATTATTCCTACGGATCGGGACACAACCTAAAACCGATCGGCTCTTTTGGCTCTTCCGGCGGGCTCATCAGCTTTTCCAGCGCTCTGAAAACGACTAAAAATTTGCCGTCGTATTTCTTTTCTAAGTCAACCAATTTTCGCGCCAGCTCTTTATGGGCTCCCAAAATCGACCGGAAGCGGATAAATGCACGCACCACTTGGATACTTGCAGCAACAGCAGCTTCGCTATTAAGAACGCTGGCTAACATAACTGCTCCATGTTCCGTAAATACATAAGGCGGCCGGCGAAGGCCCATTTTCATTCCTGAATTGGAGGTCGCAAATTGCGACCTCCAATTTTTGAACTCTTCCTGGCTTAATTGGAACATAAAATCGTCAGGAAAGCGTCTAATATTCCGTTTTACCTGCTCAATGAGACGTTTGGTAGGAACGCCATAAAGCTCGGCTAAATCCATATCAAACATAACCTTGGAACCACGAACAGAGAAAATCCTATTTTCTATATAAGAATTTGCTACCATTAATAATCGCGTTTGCTTTTTCATATTTCCATCGTAGTAACAGAGAATAAATTGTCAAAACTTTTTTTAATCATTTTTTAATCTCAACCGTAGCGCAAAATCTCGGTTGGAATGCGACCGCATTCCAACCGAGATTTTACTCTTTGCGACCACCAAATCCTTTTTCAATCGAAAATCAAAGCGAGGATTCTATGACTGGGATTTTGGTTTTGGGCCGATCGGGTTATAAAACGGGACGGATTTCATTTGAAATGGATCAAATCAGAAGCAGGCTAGAAAACTGGCGGCTGGAGATTGAAACCCGCTAAAACAGAAACAGCCCTTTCGGGCTGTTTCTGTTTTCTGAACCGACAGTCACAAGCTGTTGGAACAGGTTTGCGTAAGACCACCGCTGGCCAGATTAGCTGCCGGATGCGTACGTGACAGAGTTGACGGTGACTGGAACTGATGCCGCTGGCAGGTTCAAGCTGCCGACCGCATTGGTATCCAAGCCGTCAGTGTACGTAACATCGGTGCTGTTCTGAACCGAAGCAGCGAGCGATTGCGCCACGTTTGCCACCGGATTGATGGACGCCGTGTTCAAGCGGAGCTTGAAGGTGTACGACGTACCAGCCGAAATCTGGAAGCCGTTCGTGAAGGTCCAGGTCGTCGTGGCCGTATTGTTGGCCAACGTACCCGTTGCCATCGTTGCCGTACCAGCCGTCACCACATTGTTGCCGTTCGCATCAATGAGGGCGATGTTTGAGGCACTGGCAAAGAGCGAACTCGTTGCCGCGCTACCCGTAAAGGTAACCGTCAACGTGTTCAACGCAACCGGACCGGCGCTGTTCGCCGAAACCGTGATCGTGCCGAGGTCATCCGCGCTGCTCTTCGCGCGGCTCGTGGCGCTGCCCAAAGGCGAAGCGCTCACTGTAGCCACGCTGCGCAATACGGTCTGCGCATTGCCGCTCGCGGAAGAAAGCGTTACCACCGTAACCTTATTCGAGGTCGCGCCGAGCGCTTTCACCGTCGAAGAGGTCAGGTTGTTCGTCGAATCGGTCGAAGTCGCAATCTCAAAGGTGTGAATGGTGTCATCCGTCGCGCCTGCGGAGGCGTAGGACGCAGCATCACCCTTCAAGGTCAGCGAAACCGAATTCGCCTGCGGAACGATGACCGGAGTCGCGAAGTGGAAGGCATAGAGATAGCCACCCTGCTCGCTCTTGAAGGTCAACGTTTCACCGTTCTGCGAAGCCGTACCGCTCAGATTGACCGGAACGCCCGCCGGACCGGTGATTATCACCGTTTGACTGGAAGTCGCACCAGTGAAACCAGTCGGTAAGGCATTGATGATACCAACCTCTTCAGCATTGGTCGTGCTCGCGACCGGAGCCGTTGTGTACGTTGTGCCGTTCAAAGTAAACGAGAACGTCGCAGGTGCTGCTTGATTACCACCAGCAAACGGGCCGATCGTGCCGGTCGCCGCCGTCGTGGTTGCAGCCACGCCAGCCGTGCCAAGCAAGGTCGAGCCGTTGTACAACGCGAGGTTGCTGAACGCAGCCTTGTTGTTCGCCGTGCTCGTCGCCGTGATGGCATCGATGACGTTCAGATCGGTGATCTTCACGTTCTCAACGTTCGAGGTTTCCGTAAAGCGGAAGGTTGCCAAAGCATTCCCCGTGGAACCCATGACAATCTGGCCCGCCGGAGCCTGCGAAGAGTCAGCCGCGACCGTAATCTTCGGCGTGCCGGAGAAGGTCAAGTTTTGGCCATTCACGGTGCCGCAGGTAATCGCGCTGAACGAGGTCTGGCCGGTCGCCGTGCAAGAGCTCAATGAGGTTGCCGGGGAGACCGAACCGGAGCCCGAGGACAAGGTGTCCGCGTAGACATCCACATTCACCGTGCCGCCAACCGGAATGTTGAACGGTGTACCGGAGAAGGTGTAGGTCGTACCCGAGGAAACCGTGCCCTGCGTCGTGCCGAACTGCGCTCCATTCACCATCAGTTTGAGGTTCTGGAAGTAAGCGCCATTCGCAACGACACTCACGTTCGAGACGTTCACGCCTTCAGCCGTAGAAGCCGTGAAGGCATAGGAACCGATCCGCTGGTTCGTAGCGCCCGCGGAAATGTTCGCGGTGCCCAGGGCGTTATTCTGCGCAACCGTCAACGAGTTGCTCGCCAAGGTGATCGCGCTGCCGTTCGCTGCGCCCGAAGACGCCGACTGGCTCGAGGTCAAGCCCTGCAAGTTCGAAGAGTTGCCGGTCAGTTTCGCCGTCACCGTCGAGAAGTTCGCACCCGACTGCACGTCGGCTTTCAGTGAAAGCACGCGAGTCGTGTTCGCCGGAACCGTGTAGTTGATCGGCGAAGCGGAATTGCCGAAGCAGCCGACGAACGTGCTCGTCGAATCAGAATAGGTGTGATCCGTGCACGTTTCCGTCGTGTCAGGCGTGTTTATGGTGGAACCAACCTGGCTGCCCGCATCATCCGTCAATGCGATGTTCTGGAGCGCATCGTTTACGTCAGCATTTTGCGGACCAGTGAAGTCGAGCTCGAAACCGAGCCACTTGACCTTCACCGCCTCGCCCGCCGCGTAGATGTCGAACTTCGCCAAGGTTACGCCGGACTGGCCCTTCGCGACATTGCCGGTCGGGGTGTTCGAGTCCTGCGTTACCGTGATCGAACCCTGTGAGATCG
Source organism: Patescibacteria group bacterium (assembly GCA_028865305.1). Lineage (GTDB taxonomy): Bacteria > Patescibacteriota > Minisyncoccia > UBA6257 > 2-01-FULL-56-20 > REEB161. Next base: position 13,630 of record JAGWKM010000014.1, read on the forward strand.
TGACCTGCGTGCCAGTGTTCGAAGCGCCCGAAATCGGGACGTTGTACTGACTGTCAACCGCATAAATGTCATAACCGTTCAGGATTTCGAACTGGAAGTTGTACGAAGGCGAACCCATCACGTCAGCGAAGAGCTGGACGTTGTTCGCGCCAGTGTTCAAGACACCCGGCGCCGCCGAAGCGTCGAAGTAAGCGCTGCCGTCAGAGCTCACCTGCGCCAAGGTCGGACCAACCTGCGTGCCGTTGATCATCAATTTCACGTTGCGAAGGTCGGACTTGTTAGCCGAACCGATCACTTTGAAGTTGATGGTTTTGAGCCACACTTTGCTGTTCGAAACCGTGACGCTCCACGCGCCGACAAGGTTGTTCTGCGTGCCCGCCGTTACCGCGGTGCCAATACCGGAAGAGGCAATGGTCAAGGTAGCGAGGGACGGATTGCTGACGGTCGTCATAGTGAACTGGCCGCCGTTCATCGGATAAGAACCGGTCGGGGTGACCGCGTTGTTCGACGTGTCGAGCGCCGAAATATCGGACGCCGCATTCAAAGCAAACGCAATCGTGTTGCCCGCCGTGCCGCCCGAAGTGTCGATCGCCAATTGGTATTCAACCGTCTGGCCGGCCGGAATCGACAGGCTCAAACCGGAGAAATCAATGACGCCGCTGCTGATCGAACTGTATTGCGCAACCACTTTCCCGTTCTGGGTGAGGTACGCGCCCGAGACCACGCTGTCAGAGACAACGCCGGTCTTGTGGAATTTGATATCCGAGATCGTGACCGCGCCCGAATTGCCCGCCGTGAGATTCACTGCGAGAACCGGGGTGCGAGCTGCGCCCGAGACGAGCGAACCCGTCACCGGATTGTCGGATGCCGTGCTCACTGAAAGGCCGGTGGCCGGAGCCGTCGTGCCAGTCGCGCCAGTGCCGGTTCCCGTGCCAGTACCGGTGCCAGTACCAGTTCCGGTACCAGTGCCAGTGCCAGACGTGCCGACACTCATAGAATTAACAAACGCTCTGGTCTTAGGACCAAAGTAACCAGCCGAAGGCGTGATGCCGTTCGCCGCCTGGAACTTGCCGAGCGCTGATTTGGTCAACGCACCGAAGTAACCGGTCGGAGCAGAAACGGCAGTGAGGTAGCCCTTGTTGATCAGGAGCTGTTGGAGCGCATTGACATCAGCACCCCTTGAACCAACGGTGAGGTCCTTGGTGAAGGAGTAAGAAGTCGTTGCTCCAGCGCCCGCTGAAGAAGACGAAGAGCCGCCCAACTGCGCCTGGAGTTGGGAAATCTGCGACAAGAGCGCCTGGATCTGCGCCTGGATTGCAGACGTAGATTGAGCGTTCGCCACAGGAAGGACAGACGCGCCGACCATCCACAAAACAGTGGTAGCCGTGAGCGCTGCCGATACTAATTTTTTGCTCATTTCAGAATTTATTTTATTAACGACAAATTTTGTTTAAGTTGTCGACCTTTGTATTCTTGTGAATACAGAAGCCGTCGACCTTTTTAAAAGTGACAGGTGACAAGCGACAAGGGTCAGGGGTTTTCCCTTAACCATGTCACCTTAACCATGTCACAAGATACTAATTTCAGGGACCGCTTTCACCACTCTACTTCTTTTGCAAATGTGAGGTTATGCAAACGAAGCAGATGATGAAAACGGGATCGGTTTTAAAGAGGAACAGGGAACAAGAGACAGGGAACAAGAACTTAATAAAAAACCCGCTTTTCTGAGCGAGGTAATCGAAACCAAGAAAGGGCAGGAATTCCTTATTCCTTATCTCCTGCTCCTTGTCTTTGTTTCGGTTCGGCCTCACTCCGAACCTATTTCATTAGATGAACTAACAATGAATACTATACCGCCACCCGGAGGGTTTTGCAACCTGAATAGCGGGCATTAAGGAAAACGGGGCTAGTTGTGGAAAGGTTACGAGGATATCTAAATTGCCGTTTACAGGCAGTTTAGTTGTGCTGGCTGCCTTACAAACGACAATTTCGATATCCTCCGCAAGCATGGAAAACGCGGGCTGAAAAACGGCTGAAAAAATTAAACCGTTTTTCAGCCGCGATTTCTATGCCATTTGCCGGATTCTATAGGATACCGACGGGCCGCCGGTGCCGATCCTTTCTATAATGTTTCGCTCTATCAGATCTTCAAGGTCGTAACGGATCGTTCTTTCGCTCACTTCCGGCAAAATTTCCTGGATGTCGCGCAATCGGCAATTGCCGGATTGCCGGATTTTGTCGAGGATGGCGATTTGCCGCATTCCAGATTTAATAAAATTGCCGGATTGAGATGCTTCCGTTTTCTTATGTTCTCGACCCTCATCCGTTCTGCTGTCCTGGCCAATAGCAAATGATTCCTTTTGCTGCGGAAAGGTTTCCCCTAAAGTTGCATCGGTATGGCGGATAATGGACGGTTCTCCGCGCCGCTCAGAATAACCAGTCGGCTGGGATTCTTCGCCACGCTGAGGAGGGTTTGTAAAAATTCCCGAAATATCGATATCTTTATTTTCCTCATTTAATGATTCGGCAATGGCTGCCTGGAAATTGCCGATCTCCCGGACAAGGATGTCATTATTCCAATAGCTGATAAACCCTAAATCGGTACCTAATTTACAGAAAAAGCTTAATGTTTCGAGCGAACCGAGCGTTGCCGCATAATTGCCGGATGAAATCTGAGCCAAAAGTTCGGTTGCCGCATTGGTCAGTTTTTCGGCAATCGCCTTTTCCGGAATCCGGGCAGCAATCCGGAAAATGGAATAGGCAATTTCGTATGCTTTTTTGCCGAAATATTGCTTGCCGGACATGGAAGAAATCTTAATGCGGCAACCCTTCAAATGCAAGTCCTATTATTTGACGCTGCCGCGGCCTGCGTATGGATAAAATAAAGAGGCGTCCCCAATGCCTCCCCATAAATGGGTTAGGAACGCCTCTCGGCAATCATGGTCTCATGGTTACTGATACCGGGTATGAGAGCGGCCGAATCCGTCTCCCGCCGTGCCCGAATGGGCATCGCCGTTAAGGAGCAGAATACCTTCTGATTGGATTATAGTAAATAACTTGAGCTTGAACAATAAAAGTGCTTTACTACGCCCAGCAGTTTTTGAAAATTTGGAGTAAAATATGGAAAACGAGATGGCCGAAAAGAAAGAAAATCCCTACGTCAGGAAAACCGATGATGGCCGGATTACTGTCACGGCCGCCGGTGAAGCATTGCTTTCGAAGATCGTGACCGATACGAAGGGGCCGGTTTACGCTTTTACGAACGAATCCTCTCCCCTGCTTGCGGCCGCAGCCATGGCTCGGCTTTCCCGGCGCGGCAGCGACCTTCGGGAAATTTATCTTGATGAATTCGCGGCGACCGGTGATGAAGGCGCAGAGGGACTCATCGACCGCGTCGTGACCGGTTACGGGGATGACTCAGTCCAACAACTCATCACCGTGGCGGCGGTCGTTGAAGACGCATCAAACCTGCTTACGAAGAAAATCGAAAAACGCCGTTTGGCGGCTTACCTCGAACAATCCACCCGCTACATCTATTACGACCAGAAAAATACGGCCGGGGAATACAAATATTTCACGCCGCGGAACCTGCCGGAGCAGATTCGCGCAACCTACCGCGACTCGCTCGATCGGATATTCACCCTTTATTCCGAAATCGTTCGCGGCACGACGGAATATGTCCAGAAGAAGAACCCGGCGCCCACAGAAAAATCGGAATTGGTCGCCTGGCGCGGGGCAACGCGCGCGCAGGCGTGCGATGCCGCCCGACCGACGCTTCCTGCCGCGACAAAATCCACCGTAGGCATCGTCTGCAGCTCGCAATCCCTTGAAACCATGGTCCGCTATCTCCTGGCCGACCCCCTTGAGGAATCGAATGAAACCGGACGGCTCCTGCTCCGCGAAACCCGCAAGGTGATCGGGGCGTTCCTGAAACGCGCCGACTTGCCGGAACGCGGCCTGGCCTGGATTCTTTATCTGCGGGAAACTAAAACAAAATTACAGGAGCTCGTAAAAAAATTCTTGCCGACGGAAAGCGGCGACCATGCAAAAATGGTCCGGCTCATCAATTGTTCCATGAAAGACGAGCTTGACCTTGTTCCCGGCATCCTTTTTGAATCCGGCAGCGAACTTTCGGAAGAGGAAATAAGAAAAGAGGTATCCGCCTGGCCTCCGGAACAGAAAGAGGAAGTGCTTGCCGCATACATCGGCGATCGCCTGAACCGGCGGCACAAACCCGGCCGCGCACTCGAAGAACTCCATTATAAGTGGGAAATCGTTGCCGATTACGGTACTTTCCGCGATCTCCAGAGGCATCGCATTGTGGATGATTGGGAATGGCAGAACCTGACCGCGAAATACGGCTACGACGTTCCCGAATTGATCACGGAAGCCGGATTCGAGCCGCAATTCCGGGAATGCTTCGCAATTTCGGAGCAGCTCTGGAAAACGATGGCAGATGCCGGATTTGCAGAAGAAGCGCAATACGCAACGCTTTTCGGACATAAGCTCCGGTATCATTTCATCATTAACGCGCGGGAAGCATTTCACCTGCTTGAACTCCGGACCTCGCCGCAGGGACACCCCGGATACCGGAAAATTTGCCAGGAAATGCACCGGCAACTTTCGGCGGTCCACCCACGGCTCGGTGCAGCAATGAAATTCGTGAACCAAGGCGGCGATCCCCCGCTCACCCGGCTCGAAGCCGAGCGGGCAACGCAGCTTAAATTGAAATTGTTGGACGAAAAAGAAGAAATAGCAGCCCACGGCTAAGTTGCCGCGGGCTTTTTATATTAAAGATTCATTAAATCAATGGGAGCCATTGCCACAAAAGGAAAATTCATCGTCATTGAAGGGACTGACGGCTCGGGTAAAACGGAGCAAATGAAGCGGCTCTTAGCGCGAATCCCCAAAGAAATTCGCACAGAAACTATCCACTTTCCCCAACACGGCGAACCCTCTTCCTATTTCGTTGATGAATACCTTAACGGAAAATATGGAACCGCAGAAACCGTTGGCCCGTACCGCGCTTCTTTGTTTTACGGTCTCGACCGTTTTGACGCGGCGCTCAAGAAAATGAACCAGTGGCTTGCGGACGGCAGGATAGTCATCGCCGACCGCTATGTCGGCTCAAATATGGGACATCAAGGCGGCAAAATAAAAACCAAAGAAGAGAGGAAAAATTCTTCCGGTGGATATACGAAATCGAATACGGGATTCTCGGCATCCCGAAACCCAACCTGAACATCGTACTCCGGATGCCAGCTGCGCTCGCCCAGAAGCTCATTGAGCAAAAATCGGGCAGCCCGGGGGAACGGGATTATATCAAAAACGGTAAAAACGACATCCATGAAGCCGATCTTGGGCATCTCGAAAAAGCCGCACTGGTCTACCAGGAATTGACCGAATTGTTTCCAGATGATTTCACTCCAGTCGAATGCGTGGAAAACGGAACACTGCTCTCTATCGAGGACATCCATGAAAGAGTGTGGGTAATCGCGGGCAATTTGTTGCGATAATAGCATGTCCAACATCAGGTGTTCAGGAGTAATGCCCGATGCCTGACACGCCACCACTTTATCTCAGTTGAACTTTATCCAATCGTTGTTCACTTGAAAATTTTTCCAATACTGGGAAGCTTTCGGCTTCATATTGCCGTAATACTTGCTGCCAACACGCTTGTTCGTATACGGATTTTCGGAAGGCGAGGAAAGCGGCGTGAATGACATCTGCGCGATGGGCATTTTGTAATATAACTTGATCGGCAAATCAGAGACATTGTGGAGCTCCAAAGTCATTTTCAATCTATTGCCGGGGTCGAGGTAGCCAGCCGTGGCATGAATAATGAGGCCGATGCGGCCAAGCGAAGATTTCCCCTCCAAGCGGCCGACCATGTCTGCGGCGACACCGGTCACTTCGTAGGTCATTCCAAGCGCGAATTGGCCGGGGTGGATGATGAATTGATGATCGTCGTCGATGGTCACTTTATCCATCATGCCGTCAATCGGCTCCTTGGGATCGATGCAGGCATGTTTTTTTGTGTTGAAAACGAGGAAATCAGGCCCCAAATGCAAATCGACGGAGGCCGGCTGAATGGCTTTCGGGAATAACGGATCCACGATGATGCGGCCTTCTTTTAATGCTTTTTTGATATCGATGTCCGATAAAATCATATGAAATATAGTAGCGCTGTGGACTGAATTGGTCAAAAGCGAGTACACTGATGGCATGGTGTGAAATCGGAAAATATTACCTTACCACCCGGCACCGGAAGCCGGCGATTTCCGGTGCCAAACCCTAGTCATCATTTATCACCATGAACTACTCAAATATTCAAACCGAGGATCCGGCGCTCTATGAGATCCTCAAGCGCGAAGAACAGCGGCAAAAGGAGGGTATTGAGCTCATTGCGAGCGAGAATTACGTTTCGCGGGCGGTTTTGGAGGCGATGGGGTCGGTTTTGACGAATAAATACAGCGAGGGGTATCCGGGCAAGCGGTACTACGGCGGCAATGCGATTGTGGACGAGGCGGAAAACCTCGCGATTGCGCGGGCAAAGGAGCTTTTCGGCGCGGAGCACGTGAATGTGCAGCCGCTCTCGGGATCGCCGGCAAACCTGGCGGTTTACATGGCGCTCTTGAATCCCGGCGACAAGGTCCTCGGATTCTCACTCGACCAAGGCGGCCATCTTTCACACGGCCATCCGCTCAACTTTTCGGGAAAACTCTATACGATCATTCCCTATTTTCTCCACAAGGAAGACGAAGTGATCGATATGGATGAAGTCGAGGCGATCGCGGTCCGGGAAAAACCTAAAATGATCCTTGCCGGTTTTTCGGCTTATTCGCGCTCGCTCGACTGGCAGCGGTTCCGCGCGATCGCGGACAAGGTGGGCGCCTTCCTTTTCGCGGACATCGCGCACATCGCCGGGCTCATCGCCGGCAAACAGCTCGAGAATCCGGTTCCGATCTGCGACGTGGTTTCAACGACTACCCATAAAACCCTGCGCGGGCCGCGCGGGGCGATGATCATGTGCAAAGAGCAATTCGCGGCCGCGATCAATAAGACCGTTTTTCCCGGCGTCCAGGGCGGCCCGCATGATCACATCACCGCGGCGAAAGCAGTTGCCTACGGCGAGGCGCTCAAACCGGAATTCCAGGATTATGCCAAACAGGTGATCAAGAACGCCCAGGCGCTCGCAGCCGCCTTGCAGCAAAAGGGATACCGGATCGTGTCCGGCGGCACCGAAAACCACCTGATGCTCGTCGACAGCTTCGGCAGCAAGGGGATCACGGGCAAGGAAGCCGAAACGGCGCTCGACAAAGCCGGCATTTCCATCAACAAAAATATGATCCCCTACGACCCACGGAAGCCGCTCGACCCCTCCGGCATCCGCATCGGTACGCCGGCCTTGACGACGCGCGGCTGCCGGGAGGCCGACATGCAGGCCGTGGCAGACCTGATGGACGAAGCGCTTGCAAGCCGAACGGATGAAACGCGCCTTGCCGCAATCAAGGAAAAAGTAAAAACATTCTCGCTTCGGTTCCCGGTTCCGGGAATTGAATAAACAGATCGGCCATCCTGCGCACTGGGAACGATCTCGAGATTCTTCGCCGGGTCCGGGATGGCATAATTCCATAAAATGATCATCGATGGAAAAAAAATTGCTGCGGAAGTCATCGGGCAGCTCAAAACACGGCCGAAGCCGGACAAATTCTTCGGCGCGGTTTTAGTCGGCGAAGATCCGGCCTCCGTTAATTTTTTGAAGCAGAAGGAGAAAGTGGCCAAAGAACTTGGCATCGAATTCCGGCTTTATCAACTTTCAACCGGCCTTGCGACGGACGACCTGCGCGCAGAAATCGGCCGGCTTTCGCGGCCGAAAAACTGCGGCGGATTCATCGTGCAGCTGCCGCTTCCGGAAAAGATCAATCGGCATTACGTTTTGAATGCGATTCCAAGGGAGAAAGACCCGGATTGCCTGAGTGAAGCGGCGCTCGGCGCGTTCTATACGGAGCGGGGCGCCGTGGTGCCGCCGTCCGTCGCGACAGTGCAGGAAATTTTACAACGGCTTCGGGCAGAATCGCCTTCCGATGTTGTTGAAACGGCATCGGAAGCCGGATTTGCCGGTAATCGCCTGCGCGAACTGAAAGCCGTCATGATCGGCGCGGGATTCCTCATCGGCAAGCCGGTTGGCTTCTGGCTTCAGAATAAAGTGGCGGAGCTCGTGGTGCTTGATGCGGGCGTAAAAGATATCCACTCGAAACTGGCGGACGCGGATATCGTGATCAGCGGTGCGGGGCACGCGCATTTGTTTGGCCCGGAAGATTTGAAGCCGGGCGCGGTGGTGATTGATTTCGGATTCAATAGGAATGCAAACGGGAAGATTGTCGGGGATTTCAACAATGACATGGGACATGGGACATGGGACATGGACATCGATTACACCCCGACACCGGGCGGCACGGGACCGATTCTCGTAGCAAAACTTTTTGAGAATTTTTACGAATTAAATCGGGCTGATTAAAAGCGGATCGCAGCGGCTTTATTGCGCCGGCACGGAAGCGATAGTGGAAAGTCCCCCGCTTGACCCAATCCCGCCAACCGCATATAAAATGCCATTCCAGGCAACCGCGGCCTGATCTTCGGCTCCGTAAGGCATGGGCGTCGGAAGGATAGTCCACGGATTCAAAGATCCATTGGCGTTAACGGATGCCGACAGGACATTGGCAGTGGGAAGAGACGTGAAATGAGATGTGCTGGTAGCTCCGCCGAATTCATAAATGCGGCCGTTCCAAGCGGCAGAAGCGGCGTAAGCCAAAGGATAGGGAAGGCTCGGAGCCGGAGTCCATGCGCCGAGCGAGCCGTCGGTGTTTATCGGGGCATAGTTCACGGCGGCAGTAAGGCCGGAGGTGCCGACGTCCGTTCGTCCGCCAACTTCATAAAGATACCCGTTCCAGGCAACCGCGGCATGGTTATAAACGTATGGGTAGGTCAAAATGGTTGCCGGGGTCCATGCGCCGAGCGAGCCATTGGAATTCACGACGGCATAAACAACGGAATAAGTCGGACAACTATATGCTGGATTTGACGAGCATCCGCCGATCACGTAAATTCGATTATTCCATGCAGCAGCGGCCGCATCTCTCACGTCGTAAGGCAAAGGCCGCGCATAGCCCCATGCGCCGAGCGAGCCGTCGGGATTTATCGGGGCGTAAAGGACAGTCGATGTCACTCCTGAACTCGTAACTATCCCGCTTAAATAGATAAAACCGTTCGAAACGGCTGCTTGAGCCACATCCCGCAAGGACAGAGGCAGTGGTTGAGTTTTCACCCATGATCCTATTAAGCCATTGGCGCCAATGGAGGCATAGACCGTACTCGAACCACTCAGGACGTAGATGTAACCGTTAGAAACAGCTGCCGTGGGAAATGGAGCGACAAAGGGAAGATTTTGAATGCTCCAGGCTGTTGTTGTCGCCGTGCCCCCTTGGGGAATATTTGCCCAGGCGATATCTCCGATTGAGGTAAATGTGATAGAGGTTACGAGCGACGGCTTGTTGACGGCGTAGAGCTCGACCGTGGTGGAAACGGAAGAAGCGCCGGAAATTTGGGAAAATATCACGTCGAGCGACGAACCGAGCGGCAGGGTCGAACTGACAAATCTAACAGTCGGAGGGAGCGGATAAGAACCAAGGATAGTTCCCGTTGCATAGGAAGTCCCTGAAAAAATCGCATAAAACGGGGCGGTGCCTGTAACGTTTGAAAGGTGGATGCCCCATTCCGCATTCTGCACGCGGCTGACTGACCGCGTTTCGGCTTCCCGCCCCAGGGCAACTATTTTCTGGGTCGCACCGGAAAGATCGGCTGTTTCCGAACCGCCCATCAAAAATGGCACCGTTATGACTCCAATGACAGCCATTATTGCGACGGCAATAATAAGTTCAGCTAAAGTGAATGCTTTTTTCTTTTTTTTCATCATTCCATAATATCATGTGCGGATTGACTTTGCGACCAAATTGAAATATACCAATCCTCAGGAGGTTTTCCATGTTTTGGGTTGTTGTTATCGCGCTCCTTGGCGCATTTCTTTGCTGGGGGCAACTCTTTGGGTGGATTTGCTCCGCATTTTTGATTGTGCTCATTTTAGTCGGCGCGGTCCGGTCTATGAGGCGGCCGCCGTCCACAGGAGGGCTCTAATGCCTAAGGACCCGCCGCAAAAAGCGCCGGCGATCGTGCAGTACGGCGCATGCTTCATAAAAAATTATTTTTCCCGGGATTTCCGCCATTCGCTTTTCCGGGCCTTTGCCGAAAAGCACGCTGATTTCATCGCCCTGGATGACCACCTCTGCGGCCAACGTTTCCGCGCAGCTTGCGTCGCCTGGGGTATCCGCGAAGGACTGCTCTACAACGACCAAACGGTGCGCGGCAGCCAGGAAGAGCTGAGTACCTTCCGCCTGACTCCGAAAGGGCGCGCGGAAATTCTTGGCCAATGAGATTCATTGGCCTTTTTTATTTGCATGCCGAACCTATAATTCACGGCCGTGAACCATGAGCTCCATGACGCCACTTAAGTTTTTGATCCGGGATAAATCAATTTTCCATTCCGCGAACGGAGGAAGGAGGTATATTTATGTTCGTGCGCGCTGGTTCGGCTCATAATATGGAGCACGCGCCATTTTTTCTTTTTCAGGGCATCGGCGACGAGCGAACGATGGCATCTCCAGGGGACCGCTTCGGCGCACATAACCGTCGTCGGCGATTTCATTGCCAATTTTTGCAACTTTTCCAACCCTTTTTCAAAATCATCCGTCTGCATGTAATCAGCGAAACCGCGGAAGGATAAATTTTCCCAGCCAAGATTGACGGAATCTTTCCGCGCGCGCCGCAATCCGCCAAGCAGCGGTTCGTGCCGGTAGGCAATTTTTGCTTTGCGCAGCGATTTTTTCAACTGTCCTTCGCCGAACTGCGGATTGTGCCGCGATTTCGGGATGGTGCGAATGTCGACCACGCGCCGGATGCCATGCGCTTTCAAAATTTCGATAAACTCGGCGATTGACCGCGTCGAGTGACCGACTGTGTAGATGATGGGCTTCATTAGTAATATGTCCCTCGACTACGCTCGGGACACTCGACTCGTAAGGTGGCTCGCCACGAGCGAGCCTCGTCATACGAGGCGAGTCGAGTGGGCAATGCAGGAATCGGACCTGCGGCCTTCTCGGTGTAAACGAGACGCTCTGCCATTGAGCTAATTGCCCGGTTTCAGTCATCCTATAGCAAATTAGGATATTTTTGAAGTTATGCACATTTTATCCCGCCTTATCCACTTTATAATGAAATTAGCTTTAGGCGCCAAATAAAATCGGTCTTGTGCCGATTTCATAAGGAGAGCTTGTGAAGCATTTGCGAAATATCCGCCGGAACTGTCGCAGGTTTGCCCAAGGCCGACGGGAAAAGCACTATTTTGGGTATTTCGGACCTGATTTTTCGAAATTGGGCAAAAACACAGCCATCGACTTTGGAAAAATATTCGGAACATCTTCGCTCGAAGGGACTATCGCGGTGCTGATCCGCCTTTATCGCGCGAAACGCGTCCATGGCGTGGGCACTGCAAAAACCAACTGGCCGCTCGTGCAATATCTCCGTCATGACCAAGATATCCTTCCAGGCAGAAGATATCACCATCTCACCCCTGGCTGTCGAAAAGGAACACCGTATCACGGAAACGACGCGTCTAATTTGCTGCTACTCAAAACTACCCGGCATTCAGAATGGCACCGGGCCTTCAATGGCCGGACGCTCGAGGAAATCATCATCCTACTCCTCTTTTTGCACAAAACCGGCCGGGCACTTTGCGGGCTCCTCGAATTTTGCTACGGAAAGCTCTGCTCGCGGAAAATCCGCCGAGGCAAACATCGCGAACATTTGCTTCAACAATTTCACTGGCGCCTGTGCCGCTTTGCAATCTCTCGCGCCATATGAATTCATTTCAATCCTTTCCAGTTCCGGTCAATCCGGAACTTTTTTATTTTTTTATTCGGAAGAAGCAAGAGCCGCCCGCCGGCGCCTTCCAACACGGAAAACTGGAGCGCGATTCCCTGCCTACCGGCAGGCAGGCCCGACTCCCTCCGCGGTTCGATTCCCGTCAGCCCTTCCTCAAAGAAAAAACCGCTCTTCGCGGTTTCTTCTTTATCGTCGGCCATATCGGGGGGACTGTCGAACCTGGGATGATATCATCAGCCAACTTATAACGTATTCTACGGCCCCGCGTTGAGCAGGCCTTGCGCGGAGCACTTCTAACCCGGCCCGCCGGGACTCCTTTGCGATCTTCCATCTCCGTATT
>JAGWKM010000325.1 GCA_028865305.1 Patescibacteria group bacterium
TAGACGCCGTTACATGGTCCGAGACGCGCACGGAGGCGTTTGCTGGGCTTCATAATTACGGCAAGCGCATCATCGTAATTTTTGACGAAGCCAGTTGGATTCCAGGAATTATCTGGGAAACGACTGAGGGCGCCTTGACCGACAAGGATACGCAGATTATCTGGTGTGCCTTTGGAAACCCAACTCGCAGCACGGGCCGTTTCAAAGAGTGTTTTGGACGGTTCCGCCACCGTTGGAAAACCTTTCAAATTGACGGCAGAGTTTCGCGTCTAACGAATAAAGATCAAATCGCTCAATGGATAGCCGATTACGGTGAGGATTCTGATTTTGTCCGCGTCCGCGTTCGCGGCGTATTTCCCCGCGTCGGCACTATGCAATTCGTTTCGCCTGAGCTTGCCGAGGCGGCTGCGTCGCATGATCGGGCATTTGCGCTCGATGTAACCATTCTTGATCCTATGGTCATGGGTTGCGACATCGCGCGATATGGTGATGACGCGACGGTGATCGCCTTTCGGCGCGGACGCGATGCGGTCTCAATCCCTTGGGTCACGATGCGCGGAGCCGATACAGTGCAAGTCGCCGGACGAATTGCGGCGCTGATAGCGGAATTTAAACCGGATGCCGTGTTTATCGACGATGGCTCTTTCGGGTCTGGTGTTCTAGATCAGCTTCGCCATCTCGGCCATCCGGTCATTGGCGTGACCTTCGGCGCGGCTGCCGATCATGCCGTGCCGAGCGCGGACGGAAAAATCGCTTACGCCAACAAGCGCGCCGAAATTTGGGGTTCCATGCGGGAATGGCTCAAATACGGGGCCATCCCCGATACGCGCGAACTGGCACAAGATTTAACCGGCGTTGAATACGGCTATACGATCCGCGAAGGCCGCGACGCTATCATACTGGAAAAAAAGGAAGATATGAAGAAACGCGGACTTTCCAGCCCGGACTACGGCGATGCGCTCGCTTGTACCTTCGCGCAACCCGTCGCGCATAGCGATCACACCGCGAAAATATCAAACAAGCCAATTCACAAGGTTGACTACGATCCCTACGCGGATGCTTTCAAGGCGACCTAGAAGCGTCCGTCAGTTCATGCCATTTTGCTCAATCGTAGTTTCGGCGCGCACTCCCAGATGCCG
>JAGWKM010000070.1 GCA_028865305.1 Patescibacteria group bacterium
ATCAGGCTGCCCGGAGCGACCGGGCCCAGCTTGAACGAACCCCCGTTCACGACCGCGGACACGGTTGGCGGCGCAACGGCCACCGTAACAAGCACGCTCACCGTTGCCGTCCCTCCGGGACCGGTCGCGGTCAGGGTGTAGGTGGTGGTTTGCGCCGGAGCGATATTTACGGTTCCCGACGCGGGAACCATACCTATGGCCGGAGAGATCGTGACCGACGTTGCGTTTTGCGTTGCCCACGTCAACGTTGCAGCCATACCCGAATTGATTGATGAGGGCGAAGCTACGACGTTCGTAAAGGTTGGCGCAGGCGGCACGGTGAATCCTGGCACGGTCGTCTTAAAGATGTGCAGTGCCTTATCAGCCAGCTGCTCAACTTCAAGATAAACAGTTCCGTCAGGACTGATTGCCGACGCGCAGCAAAGCAGCGGCGGCGAAACATTGGGGAGGGGGGCGCTGGTATCGTTGTTATAGTTCGCGATGACGGTGCTCATTCCCGTATCGGTATTCACCGCTACCAGCTGGTCGCTGAATGCAATTCCTCCGCTCCCGCTCAAGGTAAGGTGGTTGCCTTTGAGGTCGCCATAGCGGATGGCGACGGCCAACTGGCCGTTCGTTTTTGAGCTGAATACTTCCCGCATATCAGGGTACAGTATGGCGCGGGAGCTGCCATCGATTCCGGTGCCGGCAAAAACGGCTCTCTTATTGGTCCAGTCCATGATCACCAAACAACAGGTGGTGAACTGTGACGAGCCGACAAGGGCGGTATAGGTGCCATTGATGGCCAGCTCGCCGCCTTCGGTAATGGGGTTGAGGGTGTCAGCTTTGATAGTCCTCTCAATTAAAAATTTGTCGGGAGAGACTTTCATTGCCTGGACTATCTCATGATCAAGGGAAACCACCGGAGTCAGCTCGCAGGTCTTTTTGGCGACGTCTGTCTGCCCCGCAAATTTAAAGATAGTCGAACTCGTTGTTACTACGTTGTTGTTGCTTGCGGTCGATGTGCCGATGTAGTAATCACCATCATACGAGGGTGACAGGGACGGCAGGAATTGAGTTAGGGGTGTCTTGCCGCCATTCACCGTGTAGTTGGTGCATTTGATGGAAGGGCCGGCAAGCGTATTTTCCGCAGTGACCACTATGGGGGTTATTGAGTGGAGTCCGAAAAGGAAATTACTTCCTCCGGGATTAAATCCCGTGATGTATATATGCAGCTGTCCGTCGCTCCACCTTCCAACCGTTTTAGTGTTCACGATTGAAAAACCCGGAACTTGACCGCCGATCTGAGACAAGGAATCCGTTCCGATCGGGTTTTGCGCGAAGAAACTTACCGCCGCGCCACTCATTGGCGGGAAGTATGCCGCCCAGAGCCGGCCGTCCGTGCCGGTAGCAAGGATTGCGGCGTTCCCGGGCGGGAGAAAGCCGGGAGATACGCTCATTTCCTGATAGGTTACCTGGGCTGTTATAAGGGCGTTCCCTAGCAACCACAAAATCAACAAACGAATCATTGTTAAGCCTCCTCGCAAAACTATACTATATAATTCAAAAAAGTCAATTCTTCATGAATCCACAGTTTACAGGGAATGCGTTTTTACCTTGCCGTATAATGGAAGGGTATGGGAACAGATCATTCGCGCGGTTTGTTCTTGACGTTCCTTATCGGGGTAGTGGTTTTATTGATCATTGCTTTTGCCCTGGCAATTTGGTTTCATAGTTCATCTCCTCGGCAGCAGGCGAATTCTGATTTTCGAACGCCGGAGTATTTTGCGGAATTACAGAAGGAAACCAATGCCCTGATCGGAACTGCCAAATTCCAATTTCCGCAAGCTGTAAAAATGACCCAGGCTTCCGGCAGTCTGCCTGCCGAATTAGCTCCGTTGCCCTCCGGAGCTAAAAATATCCAATATGAATTTATAGCTTATAACCAATCCCAGCGGGGATTTTATGTCAGTTATGACATTCCGAGTTCAACACTGCAATCGGAATGGACGGCGCTGCAGCCGTTCTCCCAACCGGGATATTGGCAACGGCAGACCAGTATTTCTTCATTGATATTTGCCTTTAAAGATTATCAAAATACGAAAACCGGCGATTGGCTGCGATCGACTTTTTCCCAGCAGGGATCGGCGGTGCATATTGTTATCCAATCATTATCCAAATCGCTGTAATTCAATGAAAAATCTATTTCGCTTATGCGGTCTGGTAATCAGTTTCGGTTCGCTTGCTTTCGCGGACCAGATGATTTTATTGCGTGCTCCCATTGCATTGGCGGATTATCCCTGCACGTTTACCGTAGCGGGAGATTGTAATACAAGCTATGGCGGCAGCGGCTGCCTTGATGTAAATTCATCCCAGGGAACTTGTCCGGAGTGCCCGGCGGGACAGACTGATGCATGCTCTCAATCCGGCGGCACTTATTGCCGGGACGGGACGGGCGCCCTCAATCTTTGTAACTATACTACCGGTTGCAGTTGCGAGAATGTGTCAAATATCGGAAATAAATATTACTCCTGTGCGACCGGTTCTTGCAATGAAGATTATACCTGCGAGAGCAATGGCGGAACTGCCGATAGTAATGGCAATCATGACTGTACTAAGGATTCAACCTGCGGCGGCAGTTGCGGCCCGATGGACGGCCAATGCGGTTCGGCTAATAATACCTATTCTTCATCCCAGCCCAGCACAAATCTTTGTTCGATCGGTGCGGCGAGTCCTGTTTCCGGCGGCGGCGGTTCGGATTGGACATGGTATTGCAGCGGCGTGAATGGCGGGAGCAGGACTTATTGCAGAGCACCGTCAACAGCGCTCAGTATCAGCGTCAGTCCGACCAATGAGTCGGCTGCAGCTAATACCACTTACGGGGCTTACAATATTACATTAACAAATAATACGAACTCAACGCTCTTGAATGTATCGGTCACCGCCTCCGGCATGCCTGTTTCTACGGGAAACAATTGGGGAATATCGGACTTCCCTTATGTCACTACAGTTGGCAACGGTAACACATTCAACGCCGGGAATCTTTCTCCGGGCACATATCATCTTTGGTGCAATAATGGAACTTATTCATGTTATCCGGCATTCAGCGGTAATGCCGGAGGCACCGGCGGCCCCTATTCGATCAACTTTACCGCTTCTTATTCCGGAGGCAGCGCTTCTGTTTCCGCGGGGCTCACCGTCAACGCTCCGCAGTTGAACTATTCTCCTGGTTCATTTAATTTCACTGGGATCCAGGGCGGCAACAATCCTAGCAACCAAATTTTGACTATCACCGACAGCGGCAACGCGGCTTTGAGTTGGAACTTATCGGCGAATACAAACTCCGGGGGCAATTGGCTTTCTATAGGGAGCATAGATGGAAATCCGTTTTCTGATCCGTACCATCGGGGGCTCAACAGTCCTGGCCAAAGCCATTATATTGGTATTGGCGCCAATATTTCCGGCCTCTCCGGTGGGACATATAGCGGCCAACTTATCTTGAATTCGAACGATAGGAATGTCACGATCCCCGTAACGTTGACGATCTCCGTTCCGGTGACTTACGTGTGGCAGACTGGCTCTTATAGTTCCTGTTCTGTTTCCTGCGGCGGCGGTACGCAAACGCGCAACGTGTGGTGCCAGGATAGCAACGGCAACACTGTTTCAAATTCTTATTGTTCCGGCACGGCTCCGACTTCAATTCAGACTTGTAATACTCAACCCTGCATAACTTACTCTTGGCAGGCCGGCGCATGGGGATCGTGCTCGGTTCCTTGCGGCGGCGGTACTCAGAACAGACCGGTATGGTGTCAGGATAGCAACGGCAACACTGTTTCAAATTCTTATTGTTCCGGCACGGCTCCGACTTCAATTCAGACTTGTAATGCCCAGGCTTGTACTTGCACTCCCAATTCAACCTCTTCCTGCGGTATAGCACCCTGCACGGGCGTCACTACCTGTAATGCGAACGGAAGTGGATGGAGCTCCTGTGATTACAGTTCTTCGAATGGCAAGAGCTGCGGCACGAATTCCTGCGCGGTAAACCAGACCTGCCAGAGCGGCTCCTGCTCGAATGGGACGCCGAAATCAGGATCCTACTGCTCCGGCCAGTCCTGCATCGCGAACACGCTTGCCTCCTGCGCGCCATCCTGCAGCACGAACCAGGACTGCGGCGCCTGCTATCCTGTTTCATTCCAATCCCAAACATCAGGGTTTTCTCTGTTTCCAAGCGGGCCCGCCCAGGCATCCATAACAGTTTTCCCCGATCATACTTTCTACGCCTTCGTCGACTACGGCAAGGCGAATATCGACGCGATCCAGACGCCGTATTCCGGCGGTTACGTTTGCGCTTTCGACAATGCCTGGGTTGGTACGGCAGCCCGATTCAAGTGCACCGCCCCGGGCAATGTGGGGAGCTATACCTACAATTCCGGCACGACCGACAATACTTCCGGCTCGAACATCTGCTCCTCCGGCCCGACCGCCATCGGCACCTTGAATGTGGCCGGTTCTTGCACCCCCGGCGACCATCAGACCTGCGGCACCGCGCCTTGTACGGGTACTGAAACTTGCAGCTTGTCCGGATCCTGGAGTTCCTGCGATTACAGCTCCTCGGACGGCAAGAGCTGCAGCACGGGGAATGCGTGTGCTGTCGGTGGGAGCCAAATTTGTTCCGACGGCAGCTGTGTCGGCGGTACGCCGATTTCCGGAAAATACTGTCTTGGCACATCCTGCGTAGCAGATACTCTTTCTTCCTGTTCCCCAAGTTGCAATAGTCCAATCGATTGTGCCCCCTCCTATGTGGTTTACGTGCGTCCTTATAATCCGACTCTTTCGCTCGGCGATACTCAGCAATTCACGGCGCAAGTTGACCAGATTACAAGCAACGGTCATGAGTTGGCTTCAAACCAGAAGATCAAATATTGGGAAGTGAACGGCGTGGTTGGCGGCGATCCAGCCGACGGCACCATTACCTCCAATGGTCTTTATACCGCGCCAAGTTCGGTTTCCGTGCCTAATGTCGTCATAACCGCAGTTCCTGAAATCGATCCGAATATTTCGGGGAGCACGGTAGTTTATTTCAACACGCCCGGCGATTGCACTTCGTTTACTGCCAATCCGGGATCGGTTGTGCCGCCACAGGGTTCCACGCTTTCTTGGATTTGTACGGGGGTGACCTCTTGCACCATAAGCGGCGTGAGCGGCTTTTTCGGTGCGAACGGGAGTACGGATGTTTATCCCTCAGTAACCACGACATACACTTTGAATTGTAATGAAATTTCCGGCGGTACTATTACTAAAACAACGACGGTAGTTGCCGGCAGTCCGGGGAGGCACGAGACGGCGCCATAGCACGGTAAAATCAAAGTGCGTAATCGCGAATAGCGAAACTGAGAATCAAAAAAGCCGCTCCCCAAGGAGCGGCGTTTGAAGTTGCGGTTGGCCGCAGACCGTCATTGGGTCTGCAGCATATACGTCATAGGGCCGTAGGCCAACTGGTGCCCGCCCGGAAGAAGTCCCGGCGGCAGCACGAAATTGACCTGGTCGAGCCCGAAGGTCCCGAATCCCGGCGACCGGCCGGCGAAGAGGATCTGCACCGGAACGCCGTCGACCGTAATCGGCGGCGGCACCGCGCAGGTCCAGGGCGGCGC
>JAGWKM010000326.1 GCA_028865305.1 Patescibacteria group bacterium
GCCGAGGAGCTCCATGCCAACGTCGCCGTCGCCAAGACCGGCGCGCTCCTCCACGATATCGGCAAGGCGGTCGACCACGAGGTCCAGGGCACCCATGTTGAAATTGGCAGGAGAATCCTCCAGAAATTCGGCGTTAGCGAGGAGATCATCAAGGCGATGCAGGCCCACCACGGCGAATACCCGTACGAAACCATCGAATCCATCATCGTGCAGACGGCCGACGCCATTTCCGGGTCCCGTCCGGGGGCGCGGCGCGACAGCATTGAGAATTATCTCAAGCGGCTGGCCGAGCTTGAAGCGGTTGCAAATTCGTTCAAGGGTGTCGAGAAATCCTATGCGCTCCAGGCCGGTCGGGAAATCCGGGTCTTCGTCACTCCAACCGAAATATCCGACCTCGATGCCAAAAAAATGGCACAGGAAATTGCCTCACGAATTGAGAAAGAACTCAAGTACCCCGGGGAGATCAAGGTTACCGTCATCCGCGAGCTCCGGACAGTTGAGTACGCTCGATAAAACAAAAACACGGAAAGAAGCGTTTCCCTGGATTACCACGCTGAAAAACCAAGCAAATGCTTGGTTTTTCAGCGTTCGGGAGAAATTTTGCTTTCCCGTTCAAACAAAAGCTCCCTTCTTGAAAAATGTATGCGGCGCGGCCGGACGTGCAGATCGATTTGCCGGGGAGAAGAAACCGGCATTTACAAAAACATAATCTTTGCGCCACATTTGCCTAAAAAACGGCCTATTATATAATAGCCAGTGAGTGTAAGGGTCGATTTGATAAGACCGGCGGCGAAAAGTTGGTTTCAAATGGCCGGTTTTACGATTAAAAGTTTTAAGAACATCCTCAATGAACAAACAAGGCATTGCCGAGGCGGTTCATGCCGCTATCGGCGGCACGAAAGTGCAGGCGGAACAGGCTGTTGATGTTATGATCGACTCGATCGTCAACACCATGAAGAAAGGTGACGAGGTGTCGATTGCGGGCTTGGGCATTTTTTCGGTCAAGGCGCGCGCCGCGCGCCAGGCGAGGAATCCTCGAACCGGCGAAACCCTCCAGGTTCCGGCCATGAAAGTTCCGAAGTTCCGCGCCGCCAAGGCTCTCAAGGACGCGGTCAAATAGTCCCCCCTCCTGGCC
>JAGWKM010000327.1 GCA_028865305.1 Patescibacteria group bacterium
CGCTCGCCATTTCGCGGAACAGCCATCGGCGCGGAGCCGCGGCGGCCTACTTGCGCATCGACCATCCGGATATCGAGGACTTTCTCGAATTGCGCAAACCGACCGGCGATGCGGACCGACGCTGCCTCAACATCAACCATGGACTGCTGGTTACGGACGCCTTCATGAAAGCCGTGGAGGAAAATCGTCCGTATCCGCTCATGGATCCGCACTACCATACGGTCACCAAAGAACTGAATGCGCGAGATGTATGGCGGAAAATTTTGACGACGCGGGCCGAGACCGGAGAGCCGTACATCGTGTTTATCGACACGGTGAATAAAGCCTTGCCGCCGCATCATAAGGAAAAGGGTTTAACCGTCCGCCAAAGCAATTTGTGTACGGAAATCGTGCTGCCGACGAACGAGGAGCGCACGGCCGTCTGCTGTTTGGGTAATTTGAATTTGGAAACGTTCGACGAATGGAAAGACCGCGTGCCCGAAGTGGCGGATCTGTGCGTGCGCGCGCTCGACAACAATCTGGATTCCTTTTGCGAAATGGCGGATTCGGTCGAATACCGCAAGTCCATTAATTCCGTCAAGCACGAACGTTCGATCGGCTTGGGCGTCATGGGATATCACGGCTATCTCATGTCTCACATGATTCCGTTTGAAAGTTTACAGGCGCGGCTTATCAATAAGCAGATTTTTTCGCTCATCAACCGCTCCGCGAAACAGGCGTCTGAACGCTTGGCGCAGGAACGGGGATTACCGCTCGACGGAGGAACGCAAAGGAACAGCTACATCATGTCCATCCAGCCGACGGCCAGCACCGCTTTCATTTGTAACGAAGCCACGCCTTGCGTCGAACCGATCAGCGGCAACGCCTATCTGCAAAAAACCCTGTCCGGAAGTTTTTTGGTCAAGAATAAATTCTTGACGAGGCTTCTCGAAAGCCGAGGGCAGAACACTGACGAGGTATGGAAAGAGATTATCGCCAGCAAGGGGAGCGTGCAGAATTTGGATTGCCTGACGCCGGAAGAGAAAAAAGTGTTTCGCACCGCGTATGAGATGAATATGCGGGAAATCGTCCAGCAAGCCGCAGACCGCCAGCCCTTCATCTGCCAATCACAGTCTATCAACCTGTTTTTTT
>JAGWKM010000071.1 GCA_028865305.1 Patescibacteria group bacterium
CGACCGCAAGTTTGGCAATACGCAATCCTTTCCACGTTGAATCATTTCCAAACCACGACGAACCCCGCAGCCGATATGCGAGGCCGGAAACCAACGGCATTATCCATCCAATCATTTCACTTTCTCTTGTTGTGTGATCCACGATTGCAAATCGAGAAGCTGCTGAGAGTTGGCGTGACAAGTGCCGAAGTTCTGCACAGCGTTGTCAAGCGCATCGACAGCAGTTGCAGGTTCAGCGAGCGGTTGCATTGGAACCGACGTCGACATTAGGTTTTCCGGTGGTTGCGGAAAAGGAGTCAGTACCGGCAATGGCGTCGTTCCACAACCGCACATAATTAGAGCTAACAGGACAGGCATCGGTTTTCGCCACATAGACGGGTATCCTTTTCGTAATCGTCTGCGTCACGGTGTGAATTTCGACTTGGTGTTGTGCGGCATCGACGGCGGATTTGAGAGAAATGGCATCCTGCGTTTTTTGAGCTTCGGCGGCTTTCTGCGTTGCTTCAATAATAGCTTTTTCCATTTTTGCTTCTTGTGCCGTAGTTCCCGCGTGATGGCCAATGCCGTATGAACCACCGACAATTGCAATTGAACCTAAGGCGATTGCGCCAAGGATATATGGGCTTGTCATCCGTTATTCGCCCATTGTCCAGCGTGGCCAATTGCATGAATGGCACTGATACCACCGGCAAATTCTGGAATTGTTGGCGGATGGTTGAGCCAAATCAATACGAGTGCCAAAACACAAACGGCAAAGTCAGCTCCCAACATTAAAATAATGCACTCCGAGGGATTTCCCTTTTCATCGCCAACAAGATTTTTGACCCAGTCACGCATTGTTTGGCCATTCTCCTGTAGCAAGAATGCTGGCGTTCTTTTTGGCTCGGTTTGGAACCTGATTAGCATAATCGCTAGAAAGCAATTCGGCTGCGGCTGTGTTCCAATCCTGTTGAATAATTGACGCGATCATATGATGAAAACCAGCAAGACCTTGTTCGCCTATATTAAACGCCATATCCGTTAAAGCCGACTGGCGGACCTCATCAAGACGGGACCAGCAAACAGCGCCAACATCAATTGTTGCACCATTTTGAGCGTGTATATAATCCTCATCATATTGACTATCGGCTTGTGCCTGCGTCCATTCTGTTCCATCAAACTCTGGGCCGCGTCCGAGCATGTGTCCAACGCCGATAGTCCAAAAACCTCTTGTGTCTTTGTATGCCACAAGACGACATCCTTCATTGTCTCTCGTATAAGTTTTGCCATCCATTTTATTTCTCAAGCGCCACCGAGGGGTTTCCTATTGTCGATTTCAAATCGCACCATGTCTGCCATGCGCGATTCTTGCAGCTTGAAACGATTTTCGATCAATTCTTCAAGCTCATCACGAAACTCCGCCATATCCTCGCGTGTTACGGCGTGCTTGGCGTTATCCTCGCGCCAATTGGCGTCACGATCTCCCAATGCAGTTAATCGGTCCCAAATCTGTTTGCGCCCGTCGTTTCCCTCTCGTCGAACACCCGAAACAGCCGACCACAGCAACGAAAACGCGCCAGCGCACGCGCTCGCCAATCCACCTAATGCAACCCAAATTAGAGGAACTTCGGTGCTATCCGGCGGTACAGGCATGGTTGCCACCACCGTATTTATGTCGTTGCGGGTCAATCACGGAATCCCTTGCTAATCATGTAATTCCTTCTCCGGGCGTTATATAAACGAGGCTTATAGACGCATTGCTCGCCGTAATGAGAGAAACTGTTACGTTACTAGATGAGCCGGATTGCCATCCCGTGAGAATTTGTCCACTCCCTCCGACGACAGGCGTTCCGTAGGCAGGCGTTCCCGGCACCGGCACAGAAACCACGGCGTTTCCCGCAGAATTGCCAATTCTCACGAAAACGTCGGAACTTGGCGAATAAATCCTAAACTGATTACAAGGCGAATCCGCCGTAACAGTCACTGTATTCACCGTGCCGCTGACGTTAGCTACAACGGTTTTCCCCATCGGCTGAAAAGCTGTTTGGTTCGCCATTAGATGATGCCCTTTCGCTCGGGCTTGGTGGTGCCGACAAGCCGACTCTTGTTTATCGGTGAAATTACCAGCGTACTATCCTTGGGCGTCTTTTTCGTCTTTGGCTTGAGGGACATCACTCGATCTCCTGCGGTCCTGTACGACGCACGGCAGAAACACCGCCACGGCAAAGAACGCAGCCATGCCCTCGCGTTCCCATGTGGGTTGCCACATGACCCAACCCGCCAGGGTAAAGGTCATAACTAAAGCCAAAATCGTCAAGACTCGCTCGGATAAGATTTTCAGCGCGACCCTGACGACCGGAATATCCGTAACCAACATGCTGTCCCCTCCTATTCGGTGGCATCTTCTTCCTCTTCCGGAAAGAACCCGGTGCCAAAGTTCTCATCGGCTATCTTCTGTTTGATTTGTTCGAGCTTCAAGGCGCGGTCCAAAACTTTCATCTTGTCAGTCAACGATGCTTCCGAGTCAGCCATGACGGTTTTGAGCAATTCCTGTATGGATTTCTCAAGCTCAGGATCGACGCCTTTCGATTTCTTCGCCATCAGCGCCCATGTCTCCGGCTATGCTTGCGCGCCATCGCGCGGCCCTTAGCTGTCTCCTTATTGCCGCGCATCGCGCCGATTTTGTTCATCACCTTATAGACGATCTTGCTATTCGGCCCGTATTCGCGCTTTAGCTTATCTTCAAGGAAGCGTGGCATGATCTGTCTCCGTTAGAATAAGCCGAAAAACCGCGCCAACTCGTACCCGCCGACGCCATACCCGAGCCACTTTGCGACGGCCCGATATTTGTGGCCGCGCGCTACCTTCCGATCAATGGCGTTCAATTCTTCGTTGAGCTTCGTGGCCGTCTGCGGATCAATCGCTTTCTCGACCGATTTGCTGTTGATGACAGACCGAATTTTGGCAACCAACTGTTCTTCCGGTATGCCGCTGCGCTTGAACGTGGTTTCCAGATGGTTGACGACTTCCTCGGCGCTGGTCAGGGATTTTCCAGCCTCTATGCTCTTGCTTTCCTGCTGCACGATTTCGTGAATTTTTTTGTAAGCGAGGGGAAGATTCCGATCATTAAGCCAATCTCTATTGTCCATCAGCCATTTTTCCGGGTTTGGTTGACCACGCAATTCGTCCAAAGCATGACGATAGGCCATGCGCTCAACCATCGCTTTGTTGCCGCGTAGAAGCTGCGTTAGTTGCTGGACGCCCTGCTTGGTCTTGAAAAACATGCCGGGAACTGAAGCCGGATCGGTCGCTAACTGGTTCCAGTTAAATTCCTCACCCTTCAAAACCTTCTCGCCGCGAGCCGTCCGCGTCGGATAAAGCGGTTCCGACAGCCGTTTGTATTCCGCGTCAGCCTTCGATAGCGATGGCTCCCATTGCGCGAGCGATTCCTCTAAATTATCGGCCAATGTACCTGCCGATTGCTGGCTGATAGCATCAAACCCAGTTTCAGGCGCACCATTGGCACGGTCACGCAGCTTACGGAGTGTTTCGCGCAGAACTTTGGGAGTCGAATACGAAACCCGGTTTGCACCACGCGGCTGCACACCCTCTAAATCCGACAAAATGCCACGCAGATCGCGGATTGTGGCACTCGATTCCTGCTTTTCTGAATCTGTGACAATGCGAGCCTTGATCTTGGCAAGAAAGCTGCTGCCGGACGGCGATGCCTGCCACGGCTGACCAGCGGTGAATTTATCCGCCATTTTCTTGTCAGCCTGCATATAGGCTATATTGGCTGCGCGCGACCGCTGTGCCTTTAGTTGATCGACGCGCAGCTTGATCTCACGCTGCATGATCTCGCCGCGCGCCGAAGCCTCTAGAGGCGCTACCTTTTCCTCGGCAGCGATGTTTTTGGCAACTGCCGATCCTTGGCGTTGCACTTCCTGGCGTGCCGCCGCCAATGCTTCGTGACTAAGCTCGCCACTTGCCAACCGCTCGCCCAATTTGCCGATGTGGGTCGCGGCGGTAGCGGCTTTAGCTGTTTTAACGGCTTTCAACCCAAGGCCGGGAGAGAGAAATTCCCCTAATGTTTGATAAGCGCGATCTGTCCCGGTTGGCTGTTTGCCCGGCAGATATTTTTCTTCCATGCGGGCCGTATCGGGAAACAGCGTGCCTTTTTGCCCCGTAACAAGATTAGCTAAATCCTCGATGTCACCCGGAGCGCCGAGAAACCCAGCTGCTACGCCGCGCGCAATATATGGAATTGATGTCGGCGTCGCGGGAGCCATTTCGGGCGCAAGCGACAACGCTTCCGCTTCGGTGTCAAACTCCGGCGCTTTCTTTGCCTGCGGCACGCTCGGCATATCGCTATTGCCGTATAGCGTTTTCCATAACTGGTCTGTATCCGATGGACCGCGCGGCTGCGCTGTTGGCGAAGACGGCGCTTTGGATGGCGTAGGGCCACCACCGCCAAACGCATCCTGATAGATTTGCTCGGTCGTCGGCATTATTGTGGAGCCTGCATCTGAATTACCGGCGGTGGCTGATTGGCCGGGTCTTTCCAGTCAATGAACTCCTGCATATCGGTTAGCTCCGGTATGCGATCCGTGACGATATAGCCTTTCTTTTCAAGCTGTGATCTAACATCGGCGGGAGTGACTTCTTTTCCCGTTTTCTTTGTGGCCGCAGCCGCAATCGCCTCGACTTGATCGTTGTAAGCAACCTTGCGACCGACTTTCTCAAGAAATTGCTCCGGCGACGGGTATTTTGACAGCAATTCCTCTAGATGCTGTTTCTGAGCAATTTGGAAATCGTCATACGGCTCCGTCGCCTCGATGCCGACACGCATCTTGGCGATGAAATCAAGGAACTTATAACCCGCCGTCATATAGTTATCGCCAGGACGCGGGGCCACAGAGGCTTCAAGCGCGTCAATAGCATGCTGTTGCACGCGGTAGCCGCCGCTCAGAATGTAGCTGCCCTCGATTGCGAGGCCGCGGAGATTGGATGCAACCATGCGCTGATCGTCAGGCGTCATAATGTTTGCCAACCCGGCCATTGATTCGGACGATATGCTACCTTTGCCTGTGACAAGTCCGACCCAACCCACGCCAACATCGACGCCGAGATTTTGTATCAATTCGGCTTGCCGCGCGACCTCTCGACCGGCACGCATGACGTTCTGGGAATAGCGCGCATTGATCGCGCTGTATCGCTGGCCGCGCGCGGCTTGCTTGCCATAAAGACCTAGGATCAATTCCGTAGCCTTGGCCTTGACGCCGTTCTGAGCGTTGATCGCGTCAATGATTGCCTTTGTGCCCAAGACATCAATCTGCTTTGCCGTTACCGCATCGCCCGCTTTCACAGCGGCGAGTTTGGCGTCAGCCGTGCCTTTTTCGATGTCAACCCGAGCGACGGAAAGCGCATTTTCGAGTTGCTGACGATATTCTTCGTGAGCCTCTTTCAGCCGATCAAAGTTGGCTTTGAATTGCTCCCTTTCCCGGTCGTAAAGCTCTTTGCGGCCTTCTTGCCAGCCGCGCAGCATACCCGTCATGGAATCGAGCGCGGCAAGGCCGGGTTGCATACCCTTACCGCGCCCGACCATGAACCCCAACACAGCTACCATGCC
>JAGWKM010000328.1 GCA_028865305.1 Patescibacteria group bacterium
CGACGGCACATTGCGCATTTTGCGGCCATACAAGCGCCGCCGGTAGACTTCCGGCAGGTAGGCCCGGATTTGATATGCAACTAGGCGCGCAGCGACCATGCGTTCCCGCTGTGGCTCACAGCGAACTACAAAATAGCGGTGAGGAATTTCGTCAGTCATTCAATTATTATTTTGGGCACTAGCGTGGGACACAGAACGGGCGAACCTTATCGCCGAGGCGCCACTGACTGGATTGATTTTGAATTTCCACAATCGCAAATTCGCATTTCTCTTTGCTAGAAAATTCTTGAGTGGTAACAACGGCACCAGATACATATCCGCCCATCCATCCTATAATGATTAAAACATATGGCATCTGCATTCTCCATTATTCTGTCCACCTGTGCTCTCCAGCCTGTCACTCTTGGCATTTTAAGCCGGCGCCCGCGTTCGCCCGGTTTCTCTATCATTTTGGACTACAAACTCTCCGCTCCAGTGCTGAAAACCCGACAGGTGGATCACCCATCAACATTCCAGACAAATCCCTGTGCGGCGCCAGTACCCTTTCGGAACGCTCATGCCAGACATCGGCCGGCGGCTCACGGGTTTCAAATTTCGGCGGTATGCCATCCTGCTTTCGCATAGCGACACCTTCCCGACGAGCGCGCAGGTGCTTCGCCCTATCGCTCTCTCCCATGGTGAGTTGCACCCATTTATGATATACGCTCGCCTTGGTTTTTGCCATCAATCCGGCGATTACCTGATAGGTGTGGCCGGCCGCCATAAGCTCGCACAACTTTGCCGTCTCGATTTCTGTCCACTTTTGCGTCGGCATGGTTCACCTAAGCATCGCATGGATTTCTGTGGCCGATAGGCTCGTTACTGTTCCATTCCGTAGGGAACCTCGCCGCACCGGCTCGCCGACAAAATACTGATTTGGCGTCACATGGCCCATGGCAATCGCTCTAATCATGAACAAAAACCTACGTTCTTGAGCTTTCTTCACATGCGGCGGTATGATTATCGTTTCCTCGACTTCCCGATATTCGCAATGAACAACATTGATTGATTTTTTCCCAGCTAATGCTCGTTTTTTCCGGCGCTGCTCATTCCGACGATTACGGTTATTTAGATACCAAGCCCGGCATT
>JAGWKM010000329.1 GCA_028865305.1 Patescibacteria group bacterium
AAGTTGCGATGACGTATTTGTTAATTGAGTCGGCGGGAGAAATATATTTCCGCTTGATGAAACGGTTTGCGAAACGAAAGCAGAGCCTAGAATCGGACTCCAAAAACTTGCAAAAACATTTGTGGTAGTTATCGAAATAATTGGGTATGTGGTAATACCAAGTGGAGTAGTAAGTGTCGTAAGTGTCGCGGTAGTCGATCCTCCCGCCGAAACATCCGTTACCGCTGCGGCATATAGAATTTCTTGCCCATTCTGGAAGAACCCGACAATCTGCGAACTAGCATTCGTCTTGAAATCTGCGACATACCGATAAGCGGATGCGCAAGCTGGCTTATTTGCTGCCGTGGTCGAAGTATCAAAATAAAAATCCGGCGTTCCAGAGCAATTGATTTCAAAAACATGATACCAAGTTGATGCCGCCACTGTTAGGCCGGTTCCCATTCCGGCGTTACCCGTTCCCGCAACAAATGTGCCGGAAATAGTTTTTGTAAATCCGCTTGTCGTTTTCATCAAAAGCGAATTTGTAGAATCCGTGGCCGAGCATGTTGCGATATCTAAAACAGTAGTCGGCGTGGTTCCGTCGTTAGAGGCCGCGCATCCGTTGATATATCCAGGCGGATAAGTCGCAATTGCGGTAATTATTCCGCCGCTTGCGGTAATGGTAGTCCCATCAACTTGCAATATGCCCTGTTGCGAATTTGAGCCTACAGGTAGGCGCGCTTGCGCAATCGTTCCGCTGTTGATTTCGGATGCGGCAATGCTCTTGTTGGTAAGAGTTTGCGTGTCGGTAGTACCGACAATCTGGCCGGATGCCGGAAAAGTTTGCACGCTTCCGCTGATCTGGAATGCGCCTGTCACATTCAGAATATTGGAAAAAGTATCCGAACCGGAATCGGTTTTGTTCGTATTGAGTAGGCCAATCGCCGCGCCACTTGTTCCCGTAGGAATGTCGGCCGTAACAATGGCGCGAACGGTAGGCGCTCCAGCGCCGCCCGTTGACGGTCCCGCCAAAAATCCATTGTGCGCGAAGCTGGAATAAGAAACCGAAAAAGCGCATGAGCCAGACGTGCAAGGCGATCCGGTAATAGAGAACGTGGAAGGCATCGACAAGCTTATGCTGCTTATC
>JAGWKM010000330.1 GCA_028865305.1 Patescibacteria group bacterium
ATTGAGCATTTGCGCCCTACCATCACGGTTATAGGCGTTGGCGGCGCGGGCGGCAACGCCGTTAATAACATGATAGCCTCAAATCTTGAAGGTGTGAATTTTGTGGCAGCGAATACGGACGCGCAGGCTCTTGACCATTCTTTGACCGAACGTACCATCCAGCTTGGCGCGGGAATAACCAAAGGTCTTGGCGCGGGCGCGAATCCGAACGTCGGGCGTGAGGCGGCGGAGGAAGCTCGGGAAGAAATCGCCGCTTATATGGAGGGAAGCAATATGGTTTTCATCACCGCCGGCATGGGCGGCGGTACGGGAACGGGCGCGGCTTCCGTAATTGCGCGCATAGCTAAGGAACAGGGAATACTTACCGTCGCGGTAGTGACCAAACCCTTCCAGTTCGAGGGCAAGCACCGCATGTGCCTTGCCGAGGAAGGTTTGAAGGAATTACAGAATTATGTTGATACGCTGATAGTTATTCCTAACCAGAATTTGTTTCGCATCGCCAATGAACGCACGACTTTTGCCGATGCTTTCAAAATGGCGGATGAGGTTCTGCATTCCGGAGTACGCGGCGTTACCGACCTGATGGTTAAACCTGGGCTTATCAACCTTGATTTTTCCGATATACGCACAGTGATGCGCGAGATGGGCAAAGCCATGATGGGAACGGGCGAATCATCGGGCGAGCATCGGGCTATTGAATCTGCGGAATCGGCTATTTCCAACCCGCTGCTTGATGACGTTTCGCTTAAAGGCGCGCGCGCTTTGCTTGTAAACGTTACCGGCGGGCTGGACATGACCTTGTTTGAGGTGGATGAAGCCCTTAACCGTGTGCGCGAAGAAGTTGACGCCGACGCTAATATTATTTTCGGTTCAACTTTTAATGAGAATATGGAAGGTAAGATGCGGGTGTCGGTGGTTGCTACCGGTATAGACGCTCAGGCTCAGGGAAGTGCTTCCAATAATAAAGTAACGGCGGCAGTTGAAACAAAAAAGCCATATAGTTTCGGAGCGGCGACGAAGCCGGAACCCATTAAAGCCGCGCCGCGGGTCGCGCCCATTGACGGCAATAAGGACACACCCGCCGTACGCCCGCAGTTTGAACAGCGTTTAGGCGGCGCGGTGCG
>JAGWKM010000331.1 GCA_028865305.1 Patescibacteria group bacterium
CACGGCGCTGACCGAGCTGAAAGCTCCATCTGGTGCTAAGATTATTCGGTCCTCCGACTACATTTTTGTCGGAATCGATTCTCGCGGCTACGTATTCGAAGGCGTCAAAGTGCGCGGACAATGGCGGGTCATGGCGGGATGCCGGAATCAATCGATCCCCAATGCCCGCAAGCATTGGGGTGCCGGCGGTCATAGCGACCGGCCCGATTGCCTCGCCTTTGTCGAAAAAATCGCAACTTTCGCCGCCGTTTCCGATGGCAAAAATCGCTATAAGACACAGTATCGCGTGAGTGCGCCGCTATGAGCAAAATATATTCCATCGTCGGCCAGAAACATCGAAACCTTGATGCCTATCTCGTCGGTGTTCTTCCCGGCACATCGGTAACGCTCGTCCGCGAGCCGAACAATGAATATGACCGAAACGCCATCGCAATTTGGATCAATGACCAGAAGGTCGGCTACATCCCGATGAAGCAGAACGCCGCGCTGGCACAATTCATTGATCAGACTGGGACAGATTGGATGATCAATACGTCCATCACCTTTGCTGCCGATGCGGCATTGAACGAAAAAACTGAAATCGTCAAAGCTATCTCCGCTGTTTTCGTTCGGTCGCCCAAGTCGGGTTATCCAATGGTGGAGATTTAACGATGGTCGAAACTGCCAAAAAAAAGGAAATCGTTCGAATCCCAGCCGGTAGATCGCTGCGTCCGGATGAAACAGGACCGACGAATTTCTTGGCCATCATCATGACGGCGGCGACCGATCCGCGATGCGATGTGCAAAAAATGCAAGCTCTCTTGGACATGAACAAGCAGATCGAGGCGCGCGAGGCAGAGAAGGCATTCACTCGAGATTTCATCGCGCTGCAGGATGTACTGCCGGTCATCGATAAGGATGGGAAAATCGATCATGGTCCCGGCAAACAGAAGAACCTTTATTCGACCTATCCCAACATGATGAAAGTCTGCAAACCGCTCTTGAAATCACACGGTTTCGCTTTGGCAAGTTGGGTCGAGCCCGAAGCTGGCGGCGCGCGGATTGTCATTGTCAGCCAACTCGACCATGTCGAACATCATCACCGCACATCTCGGTTTCCATTACCGATCGAGCAATCTGGATCG
>JAGWKM010000332.1 GCA_028865305.1 Patescibacteria group bacterium
TTGGTTCTAACCATTCCGGCTGGTCAGGGCCGCCACATTGGACAATTTCAAAAGCTACGCCATTGGCATTTCGTTTGACGATAGCCTTCGCGGATCGACCGCACTCGCCACACATATGCGGCTTTTGCATCGCTTCTTCGACTTCCAAAACCTTGAATTTCATGAAGTTGGCGGCGGCACAAAATGGGCATGCTACCGATTGCGTGACGTCAAGTCCAAAACCTTCGGTGATCATATTTTCGATTGACATCCGATCATATTCAGCCCGGTTGATCGCCTGTGTCATCGGCATATCCTTTCGGAAGTTCAAACGCCCATCGTGTGTCGTTGCTTTCAAGCGGCCGCAGCTTAATTATCAATGACCCCCGAGTTTTGAAAAGGTAACCGTCTGCCGCCTCAATATGGCGTTTAGTGGCTTCGGCAGATAGGCTTTCGCGTAATACGGCATTGTGGAGACCGATTACCCATGCTTTCGGTCCTTGCATGGGAAAGCCGTGATAGATGCTATCTGGCGCATTGCGACGTTCGATCTTATCGTAAAGGACGAGATGTCCGCTGAGGGGATTATCCCACCACACCGCATGGCGTTTGCATCGGCACCAGCGCGGCACATCCTTGATCGCATATGGTGCAATAATATCTTGGCAATCCTCGCAAAATAGGAGTTTCACCGGAACGTCTCTTCGATCATTCGGCCGAGCCCAACCTTGTCGAATCCACTCCAAGTTTTATCGAGCCATTTAGCCACACGGCCGCGAAGCGTGCGACTTGCCGTGCCGCCAGCAAATCCGATGAATGTCGTTTTGGCCATCTGTACCGCCTCATTCGAAACCGTGTCCAAGTGCGGGATTTCGATCGTGACTTCCGTTAGTGCACGTAATGATGCCGCATAGCTCGAATCCTTGTCCCATTCGAAGAACTCTGTCTCGTTGATATGATTTTTGACAATAAAATGCTTGGCCGAAGTACCGAGCAGCGCAATCGCCTCTCCGATCTCGTCCAAGCTCGAGATCGATGGACCAAGCACATGCAACAGGGCCATCCGCAGTGCACCGCTCTTGACGTCATCAAGTAGCCTGGCTTCATCACAGGCCTTGAGCGTAAATCCAAGTAGTCCAGCTGG
>JAGWKM010000333.1 GCA_028865305.1 Patescibacteria group bacterium
TATGGGAGCTTAGCGGGCAAGCAGCGGCGCCGATTTTGAATGCCTTGGCCGACGAAAAAGCAGCCGCTACGTTCGGGTCCTCGAACGTTCTTCCCGCCCCTACGAGCACGATATGTTTGTTCGGCGTTACTCTCGAAGGAAGCGGCGTTACGTTCAGCGGTATCCAAAACTTTACACTGGACCAATCCGCTTTGGCCACAACCGGCTCGCTACGCGCTGGAAAAATGGGCCATGCGACGGCCACGGCTGCCGTATATGGCGTTCTATTCCAAATGTCGGCATCTACGACGTTTCGCCCCTCGTATTGCCTTGTGACGGCATAGGAGAATCTTAATGACCGAACAGGTTTTTGGAGCTTATGCCATAACGGAAGATGTTGCGGCCAACCGGCCTGCCGTTCCTTCCGCACCGAACGGCATGCTCGCGATCTTCAAGGCGACGGATACCGGGCTTATGTCCGTTGCGATCGGCGGTGCATGGAAGGATTTCGTTCCCGCCGAAAACGCTCCTTTTACCGCTGGGTCTGTTTTGTTTCAGGGTACCAACGGAATCAAACAGGACGCCCCGCATTTCTTTTACGATGCCGTAAATGTACGGTTGGGGATCAACACCAATACCCCCTTATCTATTACTAACGCAAACGGAAACATCATTCAACTTGCGGGTACTTCCGCGGTCGGCGCCGGTTTAGGCGGCATAACGCCAACGGCCAATATTGAAGTTTTTGCGGGCAACGCTTCAAGCTTCATTTATTCATCCACAAATACTCCGATGCATATCTCCACAAACGGCACTCACCGGATAACACTGACCGCGGATGGAAGCATAGACATGGTAACGACAAGCGGAGCCTGTATTGTTCCGCGGCTTACTACGGCACAAAAAAATTCGCTTACGGCACAGAACGGTATGATAATATACGATACAACGCTAAATAGATTTCAGGGTTTTGAAAACGGAGCCTGGAATAATTTCAGCTTGTTGTGAAGCTTGACTTTGATGCCGCCGATCGTTAACGTCTTGAAATGTCAATACTCGATTACATCTCGCAGGTGCCGCCTTCCGGTTCGCACAAAACGGCGGACGCGGTAATGGGCGGGGTCGCGTTCGGCGGCCTAATCGT
>JAGWKM010000334.1 GCA_028865305.1 Patescibacteria group bacterium
AAATCGCCGTCAAGCGATTTGTTTGGCCCCTACAACCGTTCTGACCGATTTTTGGTACTCCTGACCGAAAACGACACCAGGCATAGCGTGTGGGGCATTTTTGTAGCTTGCGTGCCACATAAAAATCATTATAATGCCACGCACCATGGGGGATAAAAGTAAAGGACCGCAAATATCATACGCACGACGCTTTGTGCGTGCATGGCTGAAAGAACGCGGAATTACCTTTCCAAGCTCTCCCCCAAATCGTGATCTTGCAGCCGCAGTTGTTAAACATCCGGACGCGCCGGAAGAAGTCAAATCTATCATTCCGACACGCAAGGCTGTTTGCAACATAGCTGCCATTTTAAAAGCCGCCAATCCGACAACAAAAATCATACGTTTTCCGCGTGGTCGTGGAAAACTTGGCGGCATTACGCTCATTGGCGACCGTTTTTACGATTCCGATGAATGGAAGCGATTGCGGTTTCGTGCGCTTGAGCACTATGGCCGGCGATGTGCCTGCTGTGGGGCGACCACTGACGACGGCAAGAAATTGCATGTCGATCATATCAAGCCAAAAAGCCGCTATCCAGAACTGGCCCTTTGTTTCGAAAATCTGCAAATCCTCTGTGAGGATTGCAACATCGGCAAAGGCGCGTCCAGTGAAACTGACTTTCGCCGCAGTTCGGAAGCTGCATCAGCCTTGGCAAGCTGCGGATGCGACCCTACCAAGGGAATTCCGGCAAAGGGTAACGGTGGCTCATAGGTCGGGGCCGTAAGACCGGAGGACGGGGGGTTTACCGTCCAATAGCAGCGACCATAGTTGACCGCCTCTCCCCTTGCGGTTGACCCCACTAAGCCCGGCCGGCTCCGCTGGTTCAGAGGTTTATGGAGCGAGACGCCCTGCCCTAACCGGCAGGAAATCTCGCTCTTTACCCACGTCACCCGGACCTCACCCCTGGTTCACGACAATAAGACTTAACAAATTCAATATCATCAGCGTTTAAGCGAATCTCATTCGTTAGCTGTAGTTCGGCGATGCGTTTGCCAATCTCACGCGAATACTCTCGCAGGATATTTCGCGGAATAAGTGTCGCTCGCTTGTAAGGCGGGGCACCGTTCGATGGCAGCC
>JAGWKM010000335.1 GCA_028865305.1 Patescibacteria group bacterium
CACCCCATCGAATCTCGCCAAGCCTGCTCCTCCTCCCACCCATAAATAACAGTCGCGTGTTTGCAAAGTGACGGTGACGCTGCCTCCCGGAAGGCCGGATTCTATTCCATAAGTATTGAAGAAGTAGCTCTGGCGGTCTTTTCCCATAACGGTGTCAGCCGCCCGGCCCATCGCGGGAGCAGAAATCGCCAGTGAAAACCAAAAGGCCGGGAGAAAAAAAGCTCCCCGCTGAGTGACAATACGGTTCAGCATTTTAAATGACAAATGGGGAAGCATTCGCGGGGTATGAAAATCTAGCAAAATGCCGGCATCGCTCCAAGTCCAACGCGCAGGGAATGCTTAGACATGACATTGACAAGCTTTTGCTTCATAGAAAAGCCCGCAACTCCCTTGCTTTTCCATTCACAAAACGCAGCAAGCTGTTGCCGGCGACTTCGCGCGATCTCTCGTTATTTCGGCAAGCCCCAGCGTTTCGTCAGCGGATAATAAATAAAAAGCGGCTTGCCCACGACTTCCTTGGCCGGCACGAAACCCCAATAACGTCCATCTTTGCTGATGGGCGAATTGTCGCCGAGCGCAAAGTAGCTTTCGGGCGGAACGGTTACGGTAAGTCCAAAATCGAGCAGGCCTTCGTTGCGATAACCGGGATAGTGATCTGCTTGGCGCGCATTTTCTTCAAAAGCTGCCGCCCCTTTTATGGGCTGGCCGTTTCGATAAAGAACCGGCTGGCGTATCTCCAGCGTATCGCCCGGCAAGCCCACCAAGCGTTTGATATAATATTGGTCGTCACCCGCGGCGGGAATTTTTCGCGTGTGAAAAACAAAGCCGTCACCCACTTTCGGCTTGGAGAAATGATAGCTGAAACGATCCACGAAAAGCATGTCTCCGACCAGAAGATCGAATGAAAGCACCGGTTCGCCGGCCTGAACCGTTCTTCCCAGTTTTAGCGGTTGCACGCGCGCGGTGACACCCGGACGAATCGTAATATAGTTTTGTTCCGCAAGGTCGGCCTGCTGGACTTCCCGTTGCAAATGGTGGAAGTAAGCGGCCTCGTCACTATTGAAGAACGCTTCCACCAGCACTTTTCTAAATTCTGAATCAAAATCCTCC
>JAGWKM010000072.1 GCA_028865305.1 Patescibacteria group bacterium
AAATCATCGCTATGGCGATGTATCGGCAATGCCGACAAGAGATAGGAAGGTCCGCGCCTATTGTCATCAAGCGCGGACACATTCAAGCGAACGCCGGTCAAATTGCCTTTGTGGCCACGCCTGCGATGCGCCATGAGAAGCACAGCGATAAGAGCGACGATCACTAGCGCCGTCATGATCTTTTCTGCTCTATCCATAATGCCCTCAGAAAATCTTATCGATCAGCGGTTTGTTAGCCTGCTGAATTCCGTACATATAAACTTGCGCTTGTGTCTGCGATTGCGTTGTCAACGCATTCGCCAAAATCTGTTGCTGTTGAACCGCGCCGCCGACATTGGTTGCGTTAATATCAACCTGGGCCTGCGTTTGCTTGTTCACTACATCGGCCTGCAATTGCCCAAGCAATGACGTGGTTTGCTCTTGCGCGTTGATCTGCGCCAAATCGACGGTTTGCGCCGCCGAAACATCACCGCCATGTGATTGTGCGGCGATTGTTGCCAATTGAATTTGCGCGGCATCGTTCGTTTGCGCTGCCTGTAATGCAGCGCCCGTTTGCGCGCTTTCTGATTGCGCTTGCAACTGCGCCTGATAAGCGGCGGTTGCGGCGGCAACATCGCTACTTGTTCCCGACGCGGTTGATGTTCCCGACGAACCCCGCGTGACAAGCCAGATTATCGCGATAATCGCCGCGCCGCCGATCACCCACCATTTATGTGTCTTGATCCATTCCATCGCGGCGGTCTCCTACGGCGCTAAAACTGGCGATGCGTTGGTGATCGAATTTGGGCCTCCGACGATCGCGCCCGGCAAGACAACGCCCGCATTGATGGCTGTTGTGGGGTCCATAAGCGGTTGTGTGATGAATTGGCCTTGCACGATGGACGCGGGCGGATTGCCGACAAGCCCGACCGCCTGAAAGACGTAAGAGGCCGGGAAGGTTTCGCGAAGCGGATTGGTGACATGCGCGCCCGAATAACCGAACGTCGGATAGGCGGGCAATCCGAGTGTTTCAAACGCATATTGTCCCGCGCCCGCGCCCGGCAATTCCTTGCGTTCGAACGTCATTCGGTAATGGTCTTTGGTGCCAAGCTTTGAAAGCTGTTTCGGCGTGCGGCGTTCGTGATGAACGGCAAACGGATTGCCGTGCGGGCCTGCCAACCATCCGAAAATTGCGTTTGCCATTTGATCCGCCTTTGTTCGTCTGATGTATTTTGCTACGTCAGATTTGGACGTATCAGCCGAAAATATTCCCCGACAGACTGAAACCTTGCCCGAGACCGCCGCCCGCGAACGATGTAAGACCATTGTTCGTTGCGCCTGCATTGACGTTCGGCGCGGCGGAATTGCCGGTGACGGGCGAAACGGCGGCTGATAGCGCGTTGGAGAATGCGCCGCCCGCCGCCGAGAAAACGCCAGCGGTGTTTGCCCGCTGCGATACCAGGACCGCGACGAGCGCAATTCCGATGATGCCCGCAACGATCGTCACGACGGGTTCAAAAGTTTCGCGGCCCATTTTCCTATCCTCCTGTTGCGGCGCTTGCGCCCGATGATCCGCCGAAAAGCCATGATGGCACAATTGAAAAACCGCCCGATGCGATGGCGGAAATGGCGCTACTGAGCGAGGAACCGCCGCTTGATGACGACGCGGGCGCTTGCGGCGCGATCGGACCTTGCTTTAGAGCATCGGTCAACTGCGCAAAGAAACCGCGATTTGCCAGTACCATGGAAACGAGGATCAATGCCAGGAACAACCGCGACACGGTGCGCAAGGCATCGATATAGCCGAGAGCGCCAACGCCGACGATCGCGAACACCCAATAAGTGAACGGTTGTGAGCCGGTGAAATCGGAAACGACTTGTTGGCCGAATTGGGCATAGGTTCCCTTTACGCCCGTGACGATCATCAACAATCCGACGATTGTAAAAACGAACGCCATTGAAATCGCTTTCAGTAGAGAGAACCTATCACGGCGGGATTTCCCATCGCGGCACCGATAACGCTTGCACCACTTTGAATGTTGACACGTTGCGGCGCTGGCGTTGGTGTCGAAAGCAGGAAACCCATATACTTGCGAAGTTCGCCGCGCATTGTGATGAACACAAAGAACGCGGCGAACAGATAAAAGAAAATCACATTGCTCTGCGGAATGGGCATCCGTCTACGCCTTTCAGGCTTCGCCGGACAAGTTTCGTTCGATTTACCCGCCCGTTTTGGCGACGCAAAACCAGTGCATGATATGCGTCGAAACGATCGTCGTCAGTGTGATGGCCGTTGTCGAAACGGCATAGACCGGAACACCGCCCGCGCCGCCCGCCGCGTTTTCATCGACGAGGAGGCACGATGGCGCGGAATTGAAGGCCACCGCAAAGGTGATCGAACCGGAGGCGGCCGAAGCGGTACAGGTTCCGGCGCCATCGCTTGAACCGGCCGCGATCGTGCAACCGGCGCCGGTTGGCGCGGTCTTGCCGAGTGACGGCACCAGCGTCATATGGCCGATTTGTACCGAGTTGTCAGGGATCGTAAACCCTTGCGCGAATGCGGCGGGCGCAAACAGGATGAAGGCGAGCGCCGCAAGGGAAGCGATAAAGTTTTTCATGGTAGATAGTCTCCGGTTGATGACTGCGGCGCGAATTGAAGCGGCGATTAAGCCGCTCCAATTTTCTGCGCGAGCTGCGGGTAACGCGCGCCGATGATGTAAACGATCACCAGAATGATGATCAGAAGCAGAGAGAAACGCGGCATGTTCAAGCCTCCGATAGTGCTTCAAGCAAATGCCGAAGCAAGATGTTCCACGACAACGCAAACAAAATGAAGATGCCGACGAGTATCCAAAGGTGAAGCGCGGAAATCTGCGTACCTTCGGAAAAGGGATGACGCGCCCAATTCCAAAGGTCTTGGAAAAATCCATCTCCGCGCATTTCGCCAGAATAGCTCAACGCCGTTCCTCCGAAAGTCGCCCGACACGCGCCGGTCAAAGCCATGTCGGGCTAGCGCCAAGCGGCGCGGGGCATCACGCCGCGCCGCAAGTCGCAACCGTATCAGTTGCCCGCCAGTGACGAAGCATTCGCCACTTGGTTGATGATGCCAAGCATTTCGTAGCCCATCAGCACATTGGCGTTGGCGTTGACCGTTGACGGGTTCAACACCAACTGCATGTTGCCATAAGCGGTTGTGTTGATCGGCTGCATTCTCGTTTCGATGCAATACGAACCGGGCGGGAAATCATCGCCGATCGTGTTGCGCAGTTTCAGCGCGATCGTTGAAGGATCGGCTTTCAGCAGGAACACAAGGTTCGCGGCCTGAATTCCGATATAGTTCAAATCGCTGCCGACGTTGAGCGTGCCACCGTTGTCGAAAATGAACATGGTCGAAAGGATTTGCCGGAAGTTCGGATATTGAACCGGGAAATCTTGATTGACCGAAAGCGCCGTTTGGTTGGTGTTGATCAACAGATATCCGGTTGCAAGATCGAACAGCGGCAGAATGGGATTGGGACCGGCGAATGGAAGCTGATCGAGATAGACCTGATAGACCTGATAGGCCACGTTCGACAGCGTGCCGAGCTGCGCGGTGGATGACTGGAACACGGCAAGCGTCGCGTCCGCTCCGCTCGCAACGAAGAAATTGGCGTTGATCGTGAACTGTAAATTCCACGTCGCGTTGACGACGGCGGAATAGATCGCGCCGCGCAAATCGGTGTCGCTGTAGGCGAGAGGAATTTCGTAATAGAATGAGAAATTTTTTGCCGCTGTGATCTGCGCCGGGCAATTGTTGACCGAAAAATTCGAGCCATAGTTGACCGGGCTATCGTTGAGGAACGACGCACCGTAGGCACCCTGACGGCGCAACGTCGCAAGGTTCGTCAGATGCCAGCCCGACGTATTGACGCGCTGATAGTTGGAAAGATCGGTGACGTTGATGTTTGAACAGATGTTCGCAAGCCCGTATTTCGTGAGGCTTTGGGTTTCGGCGGCGGTTTGCGCCACGGTGCCGGTGATCTTGAGGATCAGCCGCTTGACAAGCCCGACGTTGCGCAGCGGCACATTGATGACTTGGCCCGCCGCCGCGCCGACGAGCGTTGCGCCCGCGACCTGCTGAAACATTTCGCGGGAATTCGCCAGCACGAAAGCGCGGGCCTGATCGTTCATCGCCTGCGTGTACTGTTGCGGCGCGTTCGGTGCGGGGGGCATGTGTCAATCTCCGGTTTTGGCGTCCGTTGGGTGAAAAATCAGGGACAGCGCAAGACCGGCGAATAGCACCATCAAAAACAGAATAATCCAATTGACGGGATTTCCCATCAATTCGAAATTCAGCGGCGTGTATTCTTTCACACGCTCAAGCATCGTTGCCGTCCATCTTTTTCGAATACTGACGGGCGGCTGATGCAATTGCGCCGAAAGCGAGCATTGCAAGGAAAACCATCGTGACAACCGTAATCCAGTTGACGATATTCCATTGCAAATAAAATTTGGTTGGCCCGTCAGCCATTCGAAAATCCTAGCGTGAAACTCAGAAACACTATGACATTTTCTTACGAAAAGTCAGGTTACTCTGAAATCGGGCGCTAGGCGTTCGTTGATTGCTTCAACGATTTTCTTGGCTTCCGGTACAGGGGAAAGAACGTGCCATGGTTGGCTATCCCCCGCCGAATGGTCTTTAACGCTATACCAGAAAGAATGGTAGTCCGGCAAGCGTCTTTCCGCTCCACCTGGGGCGAACATCATAAACTTGGGGGTAAATTCCCGCACCGTCTTTTTGTCGCGATCATCATTGAGACGAAACACGGCAATGTGGCTCGCCTCCGTAAAGATGGATCGAGGGACATCAACCGGCCGTTGCGAAGCGGCGATAACCGGAATTCGCAGAGATCGACCCTGCGCAAGGATATTCTTAATCGCTTCCTTGTTGGGCAAGAGATACGCTTCATCGATGTAAAGGCCGGTTCCGCCCTTTTCCCAAACGCGCCAAAGCCATTTTTCCATATCGTCGATTTCTGACGGCAATGGTCGAATGACATATAAGCCGGGGCGTTCTGGAATGCTATCGGAAATATCTATTTCCTTGATGCGCGGGATGGATGCTAACAATTCATCGTTTTTATAATCGATACACACATAAGGCATTCGATCAAATGGCGCTTTCGAAAGCACCCAAGAAGCGAGCGTAGTTTTGCCGCTTCCGGTGCAACCGAGAATGGCCGTATGCTCGTCAGTTCTTGGGAGACGGAATTTTGCGGGCATGTTTCAATGGCCGATTTTTCCAACGCCGCGCCGCAAATCATCGTAAGCTTTTAAGAGAAATTCGATTTGGACTTTCTGCGATGCCACGTCAGTTATGGTTTTGCGAAATTCTGAAAATTCCATTTTCATTTCTTTCAAATCTTCGATCAACTGTTTCAGAATTTCTTGCGCGGCACCATCCAGATTGCCGCGCTTATAGAAAATCGACAGAGCCACGAAACCCGCGCCCGCTACCGTCAGCACGTCGCCAAGTTT
>JAGWKM010000336.1 GCA_028865305.1 Patescibacteria group bacterium
GGTATTACGAAAACGCACCGCCTGAATACCGCCATGACGGACAAAGCGGCCCTTGTTCTTACCTTTTTTGACTTGGGTTTCGGGTTTGTAGAGTTCGTTTTTGAACTCTTTCGCCTGTTTCTTGGTAACAGGTTTCAATTCGGTAAGCGTATAGCGCAACCAGTTTTCATAGCGCGCGATATGGGATTTTTCCCACGGCTTGAGCGTTTTGCGGCGTTTGTATTTTTTGAGGGAGGGAACGAAAGCGGCGAGATTTTGGGCGCCTTGGAGATACGAAATAGTGTCTCGTTTTGGTTTTGACATGCAACGCCCCGTTTGTTATAAGGGCGTGTCTTTACCCGAGACGCCCAACCTAAAGCCCTGCTGTTGTCGCGGCGGGGCTTTTCTTTTAATTCCTTGCAAGCATTCGGAATTTTCTGCCCAAGGGAGCGCCAGCTTACGCCCGTTCGGGGCCGGGCGGCAAGGCCCCATATCTGGCGGGCGGCACCCCATATCTTGACGGGACCGGGGATTAGGGTCTTAGCTGATGCTTAGGGATTTCTTAGGCGTTTTATAGAGAAATCCTTGCAAAAACCTCTTGGAAAGGACCGCAAACATGGCACGCAAACCCGTCGAAACCGCAGTCAATGACGCCGAGTTGCTGCTTGAGGAATTTGAAACTCCAGCCGATCAGGACGAGGCGACATTCGAACAACGCATCCTGTCGGAATTACAAGCGGCACCGGAAGATACGCAATGGGCGGTGCAGGTTTCGAAAATGAATTTGAACGATAAGGGAGCGGTGACGCCGCAAGGTTACATTATCTTGCGGCTTGATATCTCCGAAATTGGTACGATCTATGACCGCTGCCGCGAATTTGGAACCGGCGTTTATCGCATCGAAGTACGCAAAAACAATCGCATTTGGAAACGAAGCGATATGCGAATTATGGTGCCGGAAAAAACCAATGCAACGGCGCCGAGTGATTTGTCTGCCGTGATCGTTGCAGCGGTGAACGCTGCTAACGCAAAAACTCATTCGCTGTTGGAAAAGATGTTGGAAAAATCGCTGACAACGGCGGCACCGCAACCGGCATTCAATCCGGTGGAAATGTTTGCTGG
Source organism: Patescibacteria group bacterium (assembly GCA_028865305.1). GTDB lineage: Bacteria > Patescibacteriota > Minisyncoccia > UBA6257 > 2-01-FULL-56-20 > REEB161. The sequence continues at coordinate 1,102 of JAGWKM010000336.1, forward strand.
TATCGG
>JAGWKM010000337.1 GCA_028865305.1 Patescibacteria group bacterium
GCAACATCAAGCAACTCATCTAATTTATTCTAGGACTTTCGCGTTTGGCGAACTTCTTCGTTGAAATCTCCGCGTGTCATTCCGGCGTATCAACCATACGCCTCCATTCCATGCCCACCGCCTCTGGCGGGGTCCCGCTCTAGCGGTGATCGATTTCGCCTCGAATTTCACTCAAACGGGAAAGTCCTATACTCAAAATATCTGGGGCTTTTGTTTTTGGATGAGCTGCAAGGCGAAGGCGAGCACCGAAGGGAACCGTACTGACGCAAGGTACGCTGACCGAGGAGCGGAGCCTTCAACGCAGCAGATCGCCAAAAACAAAAGCCCATCACCAGCCATATGCCAAGAGTTAAGCGCGGGACACACCGCATCAAACGCCGCAAGAATATCCTGGCCCGCACCAAAGGAATGATGTGGGGGCGCAAAAACCGCATCACGCTGGCCAAAACCGCCGCCACCAAAGCCGGCGCTAACGCCTATCGCGACCGCCGCCTGAAAAAACGCGACAACCGCGCTTTGCAGCAGATCCGCATCAACGCCGCGGCACGCTTGAACGGCACGACCTATTCCAAGCTGATGCACAGCCTGAAAGAACGCGGCAGCCAGCTCGATCGCAAAGTCCTGGCGCAAATCGCGAAAGACCATCCGGCCGTGTTCGCCAAACTGGTCAACGCAGGCTAAGAGCCCGTCTAAAACCTCGCTCACCGCCGCGCTTCGGTCAGAAACATCCCCACCGCCTCTGGCGGGGTCCCGCTAAAAGCGATGATCACCGTATGCCGCATACGCTTCCGGTATTTCTGCCCTCCAGCACGACGGATATCAAAATTTTAGACAGGCTCTAAAAAAATGTTTGTCACGCACAACAACCCCACAGAATAAAAACTCTCCATCAAGGAGAGTTTTTTTATCCACAGCACCCTCCTCATCCATTCATAGAAAAGATGACAGTGTGGTATGATGTCACCATCATCCGATCTTCTTTTATCTATGCCTCACGAACAAGCACCCTCCAACGATCGATCACTGTCACCCATTCGTAAAAAAGACAATCCCTTTCAAAGACGGCCTAATGATAATCGTGCCGGACAATGGAGCAAGACCGACT
>JAGWKM010000338.1 GCA_028865305.1 Patescibacteria group bacterium
GGGAATTGCAACCCCGCAGCGCGAGCCGTGGTGACAGGACGGGGCAATATCCTGCGGCTTACGCCGCGCCACGGCCCGCGCTTAGCGGGAATGGAACGAACAAACGATTTTTGCGTCGGGGCTGGCCAGAGGTCGGCCTAGACGCGATCTTCAGGAGGGCCGCTGCCGGCTTGCGGGGCCGGTCTACGCTGATTCAGCGACTTACGCTTTATGCCGTTGCGCGGCGAAGCCTCAATGACTCTGCAATTGTGCGCCTCGTCTTTTTGAATAGCAACTTAGATTTTTTCAGTTCTTGCATCCTCGCTTCACGAATGCCGCGCCACCAGTTGCTGCCCATTGTTTCGAGTCGAGTCTTCCTTCCATATGCTTCTGTGTGGCGCAGATTTAGAAGCGGACCATAATGTTGTTCGTACTCGGATATGTACTTCGCCTCGACTTCAGATGCCTCGAAATACCCAGCAGCCTCGGTCAACGTGATAAGCTTCGGGCGAAGCCCTTCGATCCGCAAGGATAAAATCCACTCGAACATCTCGCCGTGCGGGTTGCTCAAATGACCTTGAAGCCTCGAAGCCGGATCGACCGTCGAGCCGATATACCGCACCCTGTCGTCGCGCGGGTCGATCAACGCATAAATGAAGTGCGTTTCTTCCTTGCATCTATGCCATGCATCCGTTCTTTGCATGGTCGGAATGTACTATAACTAGTACGGCATTGCAAGCCTGATTCTTGAAAAATCAGGCGAGTTTTTTTCCGCGCCGGCGGTGCGAAGAAAGAAGGTCGGAAAGCTTGACGCCCAAAGCGTTTGCGACTTCTTCGGCGAACGGAATCGAGCACGGGAAGTGCCCATTGAGAAGATTGCTCAAGAAAGTTCTACTGACGGCCGGGTCGTTTTTATCTCGCGATGCGCTGATCTCGCGGGCAAGCTTCGCCACGGACATTTCCGGCGTGTTGGCAATTACGTGCTTCACGTTTTCGCGGAAGGCTTCCATCGACGGCGAATTTACGGCCATTTCTTGCATTCCCAAAGTGTACTAGGTAAAGTACGTCTTTTCAACCTTGAAAAAGCAAGCTGCGGCGAGCGTGTCCTCCGGGATCGCGTTAAGA
>JAGWKM010000339.1 GCA_028865305.1 Patescibacteria group bacterium
CGCTTGGTGAAGGCGCGTTTCTTGTTGCCCTTTTTCCCCGGGCCCTTGATCTTCGAACCCAGCCGTTGAATGGCTCCAGTCGAAATGCGGAGAGCGTCCTCATGCGTCGGGGCGATGTAGCTCCTGCTCTCGTAACTTGGCATGCCCTTACGGCCTTTTTTCAGGTTATCGCTCGACACGCGGACGATGTAGCCGTTCTCGGCTTCCTCGACGCCTGAGTCAACCCGGCGTGGCCCGTGGTGCGAAGGCATTCCCATGTCGGAAGCCGCTTTTTTGCTCCTGCGCCTTTTTGCCATCGTTATTCACCTTTCCGTGCGGGGCCGCTCTTTGCCGAAACCCTCCGTGGAGATCGCTTTTGGGCAACGGTCTTGGGTTGTGCCTTGGGGCTGACTTTGAATTTGGACTTCGAGTAGTCGTAGCGCGTTGGGCCCTCTAGTGCCGTCTTGGCTCTTTGGTACGCACTTTTGACCTGATCTTCTTTCTGGCTGACCCAATTCGAAACAGCGTCCGAAACGGCGCGCCGCTGTTTACCAAAGCTAAGCGCATCGCTGATGCCGCCCACCATCTGATTCGCTACTTCCCTGCCAGTCTGCGCCATCTGCTTCGCCGCTCCCTTTCGCCTAGCCGGTGCTTTGCCTACCGATTCAAGATTCGTTGCCGAAATCTCCGACTCCACCGCTCAGGCCTTCGAGGAGACACGCTTGGCATGGCGCTTCCGCGGGCCGTGGCGCTTGCGGATGACGCCATGTTTGGCGGTGCCGATGAGGCGCTTGCCAAGGATGCCGCGGGAACGGATGTGCTTGTTCGGGGAATGCGATTCTACTTCAGCTTCCGCTTTCACGGAACGGCCGTGGGCCGCTGCGGCCCTTTTAAGGGCTCCTGGATGGGAAATTGCCCCTTTTTTATGGGCAGAACCCTGCAGCCATTTGTTTACTTTTTTGTGCTTCTTGGTCGCCATCGGGAATCTCCTTGGCAAAAACGAAAGCGGCCCAAGCCGTTTTCGCTGGCTTGAGCCGCCGCTGATTCCCTTCTTAGCACCCGGGGAGGGCTTTTAGCTCGATGATCGGTTTAACTGTAATCCAATCAGTGTCTCTTGGCAACCA
>JAGWKM010000340.1 GCA_028865305.1 Patescibacteria group bacterium
CCCAAACCGACGCTCTTGGGGATTGGGAATTGGAGGATCGGTCACCTATCGGTTATTTTGCCGGAAAGAAACTGTATGGGATTAAAACCAGCAAAGGAACCCCGAAAATCGCCGCCAAAGGCTCCCGATTATCCTCAAAACTCATTACAAAAGTTATTGATGGCAACGAAATACGGTACGTGGAAGACGATAAAGACCTAGCTTTTGACCGTATCAAACGAATTGCTAATGGTGAAACCGTAACGTGGATTAATCATGCCCCAACATTTTCGATTGACGGAACCGCAAAATTTGTGCATCGTGACATTCGCGCGACCGCGCGAGTTAAACCATAACCACTAGGAGCTTCACCCATGGCAAAAAAGAAAGCCGAGAAAACCCCAGTCCAGCTTGCGGCCGACAAGGCCCGTGAGCATTACAAGGCTGCGAAGGAGAAATCCGAGAAAGCCCCGAACAATGACGTGCTCAAAAACGCCACCAAGGCGTCACAGGAAAAAATGCGCGAAGCCATCGCCGCCGAATGCCGCGAGCGATTTCTCCGCGTTGGCGCTATCCGCGTAACCAAGGCTATCAAGGCACTGGAAACCCTGCGGCAGGTCGCCAATCCCCGGAGTTATCAGTTTACCGAGGATGACGTTGGCAAGGCCCTCGCCCGCATCAAACGCGAATACGAAGCCACCGCCCTTGCGTTCGAAACCGCCTTGAAGGGCGGCAGTAAGGAAGGCGCCAGCGGCGGTTTTAGCTTCGAGTGAATTGCGCTTGATCCAACATCCTGCGCAATCTAGTCCAAGGGAGGAGAGCCTATAACCAATCTCCTCCCACATTCAAAGGACCGCATCAATGGCAGAAAACAAAACCCCGGCCAAAACCGAACGCAAACACAAGGCCGGTTACGCCCGCGACAAAATCAAGGGCGGATACATCATCCGCGTCCAAGGACCGAACGCCGCATCCTTCGCCGGGCGCCGGATTCCCGTCACCAGCAAAGACGGCAGCGAAACCGTGGAGCAATTGACGGACCTGATTTGGTCCGGCACCGATGATGGTGCAGTGAGCGGCTATAAGGGACCCTGTGCTCTCTATCATTTTGAAGCCCAGCC
>JAGWKM010000341.1 GCA_028865305.1 Patescibacteria group bacterium
TGTATAAGCGCACCCTCTTTTGCACTCCTCGGGTAATCGGTTTTGATTCAATGATAGCAGAAACTGCATGGGCGACAATTTGTTTTTGAATGCCCAGTGCACCCGCTTGGTGTTGTACCAGACAAGATACGCCATGAGCTTTCGGTTGAAGGATGGCATATCGGCAAAGAGCAGATCCCGGTGCCAGTTTGAAAATTCTTCCTGGATCGTCCGGTTGAAGCGCTCAATATGCGAGTTCATTTTGGGGGTGCGCGGATAGGTGTGGTAATGCACGATGGCAAGGCGGGCAAGCTCCATGGCAAATTCTTTTTTCCATTCGCTCCCGTTGTCGGTAAGGACAAAGGTAATCGGAAACGGAAACACTTTTTGAAAGGCACTGAAGAACTCTTTGGCCGCTTCGGAGGCGTGGGATGACGTGCCCCACGCGAAGCTGAACCGGCCAAAGAGGTCTTCGGCGGTCACGATATACCGTCGCAGGCCACGCTGGAACTCCTCGATGGTATCAAGGGCCACGCAATGGCCCGGGTATTTGGCCTTGAAATCCCTGGGTTTCCGGAGGACAGTCTGCCGGTTCGGCTGCTTCTTTTTCCCGAAATGGGACACCGTGATCGTCTTCCGCAGCCCGCCGAGATCCATGATGAGCCGACCCACCGTGCAGACCGCAGGGCACGGCAAATTTTCCTTTCGGCAAAATTCCATGAGCAGCGGCTGCAGCTTCTCCTTGCCCAGGTTCGGATGCTCCTGCCGCAGCCGCCGGATCTCGTCCAGAATGTGGCCGTCCCAGACCCGTTTCCGTTTTCGCTGCGGAGCGCGTGACTTTGGCGCCAACGCATTGATTTTTCCATCCGCCTCTTTGAGCTTCTTTTTCCAATCAAACAGGGTGCGGCGTTTTGCGGGGAAAGCGTCAAGCGTGGCCTCTAAGCCGTGCTTTTCCCAAAAGAGGAGGATGCGCACCTTCTCCTCGGTTTCTTTGGTGACCATGCCCAAGCGTAGCATGGTTTCCCACGTGGCGACGATGCCCTTCGTGCGCCGGATTTTACTGAATATTCTCATCTCGTTTGTTCACGAGAGAGTGCAATATGTATGTGAGCTTATGCAG
>JAGWKM010000342.1 GCA_028865305.1 Patescibacteria group bacterium
TGAGCCGCTCGTAATCGGAGAGCTTCTTTTCCTGCTCAATCTGCTCCGGCGTCTTTTTTGACTGCTTGACAACCTTTTCATAAACAACCTGGCTGAGAAAATCTCGGATATCCTCATCATCCGCATTCTCGGAAACCATCTGCTTTAGGATGGCCTTAAAATCCGCTCCGAGAGAAGGGTCTTTGAGGATTCGCGCCACGCCTTCGGGGGTTTTAAGCCCAGCGATGAGAGCTTGAGCGCTTTTTTGTAGGACGTCAATGCTCTTTAGCTTGCTGTCGGCAAAATATCCCTTCTGCGCCATCGCAACAAGCTGGGCCTTGGTCAACCTGACTTCTTTCCCGTTGACCTTGATAACCTCCGTAGCATCTACGGGGACAGGTTGCGGTGTTCCATCCTGAGGATTTGCCGCTGGTGTTGCTGGTTGTGTCTGCGCCACACCAACCTGCGCCCCATTATTATCTGCCATATCTCGCTACTATTATAACGTTTTAATTTAATTTTTCAAGTCTCGCAAAAAAATAAATAACAACTTGACATTATTCCGCGCTCCGATAATGCCCATTCTTAAAAACCGCGCCCTCGATCCGAATCGTTCGCTCGTCTATCTTGGAAAGTTTATTTACAGAGTCATGTATGTCCGCCGCGATGCTGGACATGGAAATTGCCATCGTGCCAAGGCTTAATTTGATTTCGCTCGACGTGGAAAGAGATACCGCAATCTCCTGCCGTAAAATTTCCAAGAGCTTATCTTGATAATGGGAGTCCTGCCGTCCCCTCGGCTCGATGAGCTTCGCCAGCCAGACGCGCAACTCCTCGTGGAATATGACGACTAGGATCGCCCCTGCGGCCGCGCCAAAAGTCCCTGCCAGACCGCCGATAGAGTTCATGCCACAAATTCCCCATGCCGCCCGATCCACATCGCCTTGCAATCGAGATTCGCGTCTCCGCGAAGCATGGACGGCGAAAAGTTGAATGAGTCTGCCGCGCGCGGATAGAGAATCCCCTCCTGAAGTCCGGCGATTCCGAGCTGTGAGCAGAATTTTTGGTGCGAATTCCTCAGCAGTCCATCAGGCAAGAGCCGAATGAGACGCCCAGCCCC
>JAGWKM010000343.1 GCA_028865305.1 Patescibacteria group bacterium
TATGTCGATCGAGTCCGTCGGCAGATGCGTCCGCTCTATGCATTTTTTGATAAAATCGTCCAGCATCGGGCTTGGAATGAGGACTTCTATAAGACCATCCAAGAAGAGTTTCCGGATTACCGCGGCATTCCCTATAAGGACGCGTTTTATCAATGGCAGAACTCGTTTACAGCGCTATGGCCGAATCTGTTGACCGAACCTGATTCGGAAAAGACCAAGACCGACAAGGTCCGACTTGATGCGATTTTGGAAGCGATCGAAATCATTGGACCAATGTTAGATCCGGAGAACAAGGCAACACTAATCGAATGGGCGCAGGATTCCATCAATCAGAACAAGCTGCTATTCCAGTCCCCGCTAGCAATCGATATTGATGCGTTGGCTGAATACGAACCGCCAATAATGGGGATGGGCGAGGAAGCTGGTCCGGGCGAGCCGAAACCGCCGAAACCGGGCTTTTCCCGGGGTGATTCGGCTGGGCGCAGCCGCAAGGCGCGCAAGATGACCGAGGATGAACTTGGCGACCTCGTTACTATGATGGAAAACCATGTCACCACGAAGGCTAACGGGAAAATGAACGGCCACGCCGGACACGCCTAGACGCGGGGAGAAAATTCCCTTAATCTGGAAAATAAGTGGCCCCGTCTATTTCAGCATGATTAAGCATATCGAAATTAAAAATGTTCTTAGTGAATAGGGAGAATTACCATGATGTATCATCGTCGTGCTACTAATCTAATATTGATTATTCCTGTTTGGATCGTAATTTTCTGGATGCTCGGAGCATTCATCGGAATGTGGTTCGCTTGGATGATCATAATATTCTTTTTCATTGGTGCTGGAATATTATTGGCATCCGGAGGCAGTCCCAATAGCGGCAATCCGCACGACTCCGGAAGCGGCGGGACAATGTGACCGGTTCCTTCCAGGAAATCCTATCATCGGCGATCAATGATCTCGTCGAGAATGGGTTTGATTCCGTCGAAAGAATTTCTAAATGGACTCGCGAGTTGGAAGAGGCTGCACGCCGCTCCCTGATCTCAGCTGCATCACTTGAGCAGCAACTCCGGGATGGCCTCGCCGCCATCTATCGCCGA
>JAGWKM010000344.1 GCA_028865305.1 Patescibacteria group bacterium
AGCATTGCCGAAGTACGGGCCAGCGATCTTGACGGCTATACCCAATGCCATTTCTTTGCCGGAATCGGGGGCTGGGCATACGCCTTGCGATTGGCCGGATGGCCCGAAGATCGCCCGGTATGGACAGGAAGTTGTCCGTGCCAGCCTTTCAGTATTGCCGGAAAGCGAAAAGGAGTAACGGCGCGGAACGGCTGGCGGCGCTGGCGGTGATCGCTTGACCAGTTTTTTGAGCGGCAAAGCCATTTCTCCCTTTGTTTCTAAAGAGTTGATGGCGGTGATCCAGAACCCCATCAAGTTTCGACGCCCCGGGGGCGGCGGCCTGACGTTCGGTTATATGACGCGATGCACACAAGTAGACGCGAGGGTCGTAGCCAGTACCCAGCCACAGCCGGTGTGATTTGAATAAAAGAACACGCCTTAAGTTCGCCAGCGTTGCGGTCAAAATTTTCATGCTCCCTGTTTGCGAATCATTCCGGCTTGCGATAATTGTGCCAAAGGACCAAAGGCGCCCCGAAAGGCCCCTTGCGGCCGCGGTCGTAATAGCCGTCTAGCATCCCATTGTCCCGTGCGTTTTGCAAGCGGTTGATAAATCCTTTCAAGCAATCCGGCGGCAAATCCGGTGCGACAAACCGTACCAGTTTCAGCGTACCCAGCGGCTGTATCCCTTTGTAATTCTCGAAAAATTCTTCCACAAGGGCCGCAACCGCCGCCGCCGCATTCATATCCCACCACTGACACCGCGAAAGTTCGGCTGCGGTCATTGTGGAATAATCTTTCTTTTCTTTTTCGGACATTTTATTTCTTTCTTTCCCGGCAGGTGGGTTTAATATCCACATTCCTTCTACTCTCCTCTTTATCAAAAAGAGAGAGTAGAAGGAAGTGAGGATTAAAGACCCACCTGAAATCGGAAGTCAACATCAAAATATGGCATTTTAGAAAATAATTTGTGCCGGGCGCTCGCCGCGCTTTCCGGCCCGGCATTCGGCCATCTCGTGGCGGCAGATGCACTGCTCCGCGATCGAAAGCCGGTTGTAGAGGGCATTCAGGACCGCCAGGCGCACCTGTTCGTGCGGTTTGGTCTGGATATAGCTGTGCGC
>JAGWKM010000345.1 GCA_028865305.1 Patescibacteria group bacterium
CAGCCGAAAGGAGACGAAGATGCAGCCAACTAAAAGTGAAGTCGCTCATCTGCTGAAAAACCCCATCCTTAAGGCGTGGATCGCAGAGTACAAGGATTATAAAGGGCGTCCTTATCCCAGCTGCCCTACCTGTGGTTGGCCGCACGCGCATCATGTGTGGTATAGGCGCGCAATTCGGGACCGCCTTTCTGGGAGGCCATGCTTTCGGCATTGACGCCTCAAATGTTGAATACATGCTTAACCTCGTCAGCAAATTCGTATCATTAGGATTTCATTGGAGAAATGAAACCTTCTTTGACGTAAACGGCGGCAACGTCGTCGTTACTTACCTTGATGAATATAATGGATCGGCAAATTTTCGACGGTGGGAAATTCCGCTCAACGAATGGAAGTCTATCGCCGATTTCATAGCCTCGAAGTCTGACGCCGCGCGGCAGCCCACGGCGCGCGATGGCGAAGGCGCTCGTCCGTGATCTCTGGAATGCGTGGCGAGAGGAGGTCGGACGATGACCATCCTTCGTCGTCGGCCGCCCCGACGGGCGGTCCTGCGATGTGTACATGCTTGATGTTTACGAGGTATCTCCCCCCGAGCGTTTACGTCGAAATCGCTTTACTCCTAAATAAAGCTAGGTTATAAATAACCATGCTCCGCGCCGCTCGATATCGCCTTTACCCGACCGCTGAACAGCGTCGCATTTTGGCGATAAACTTCGGCTGTGCGCGGTACGTGTACAACGACGCGCTGGCACTCATCCGAGAGACCTACCGCACGACCGGTAAGAGCCCGAAGTGGGCGGAATTGTCCGCCCGGCTCCCGAAGATGAAGAAAGAGTTGCCGTGGCTCGGCGAGGCAAACGCGCAGGTCCTCCAGCAGTCACTTGCCAATCTCGCCGCAGCATTCGAGGCATTCTTTCATAAGCACGCAAAATATCCAAAATTCAAATCTAGGAAAGATCGACAATCTATCAGATTTCCACAAGCTATTAGAATAGAGAATAATTGTTTATTTTTGCAGAAGATCGGATCTGTAAATTGTATCGTCCATCGTAAGATGGGAGGAGAATTGCGCTCAGCGACCGTTAGCCTTGGGCAAGAC
>JAGWKM010000346.1 GCA_028865305.1 Patescibacteria group bacterium
TGTTCTGCGCCGCGGCGCCTTGGCCGCTGGATTTGGGACCGAATTGCACCCTGTCGGCCACGATTTCCGTCCGATACTTCTTCTGGCCCGTCGTCTTGTCGTCCCAACTGCGCGTCTGCATCCGTCCTTCAACCAAAACGGACTGGCCTTTTTTCAAATACTGCCCCGCCGTTTCCGCCTGCCTACCGAACACCACGACATTGTGGAATTCGGTCGCCTCTTTCTTGTTGCCATCCTTGTCTTTCCAGACGCTGTTGGTCGCGACAGCGAAACTGCACACCTGAATCCCGCTCGGCAAGGCCCGCATTTCCGGATCTCGCGTCAGGTTGCCTATGATTATGGCTTTGTTCAAATACATATACTATACGAAAATTATGCGAATTTATACGAAATGATAAGAAAATTGTAATACATTTTTATGTTTTGCGAAAGGTTTCGTATTATTTCGTATATTCGTACCCTTTCGTATTTTCGTATTTACTCAACAACCAATTCCTCAATTGTCTTGTCCATCTCGGCTTCGGACATCAGCGACGGCACCGGCGCGGAGACTTTTGCTCCAAGACCCGGAATGGCCTTGGGTTCGCCTCTAAATGACGGCGGCTTGATGACGGCCAAAGTGCTCTCGCGGACAGTTTTAATGAGGAGAAACCGGAGAATGCTTTGGCTACCTTCGAGCCTTTTTTTGATGGCGGGAATGGCGACCGGGTCGATTTCAAACTTCATCCAACCGAAATAGGCGGTATCGAATTTCAGGTGTTTGGCGGCCAAGACCTTGGTCATCGTATAGGTCAAATGCTTCAGTTTCGGAAATTCCTCCGCGATGAAAACAGCGTGCTCCGCCTCTAAAATGTCTTTAATCGCGGTCACTTCGGCCGGCAATTTCTCCTCGGCAATCGAGGAAATAATATGGTAGCCGAGCTCGTAGACTTGGGTTTCGGCCTTTTCGGCCATATCTTCATTGGTCATGAGGGACAGATTAGCACACCCTTTCCGCCAAATCAAGGTTTGGTCGGATAATTCCCCCCGCAAGAGTGCGCTCGCCCGCTCCGGCGGCGGGCTCCCTAATCCTCGACGGTTTCCGGCGTGGCATAG
>JAGWKM010000015.1 GCA_028865305.1 Patescibacteria group bacterium
CGAAGACGGCCTTCAAATTCCGCTTCACCTCCCTCCGCCTCGCGCACAAAAGCGGGGGAGGAAGGAGGGGATGAAGTCAAATCAGCATGGCCCTCTGATGCCCTGGGCTACACACATGTTACAATGGTCGGGACAATGGGCTGCCAAGCCGCAAGGCGGAGCTAATCCCATCAAACCTGGCCTCAGTTCGGATTGAGGGCTGCAACCTGCCCTCATGAAGCCGGAATCGCTAGTAATCGCAGATCAGCTATGCTGCGGTGAATACGTTCTCGAGTCCTGTACTCACTGCCCGTCACTTTAAGGGAGCCGGTAATAGGTGAAATCTCCTCACGGGGATCAGCCTGAGATCGGTGACATGAAAGAAGTCGTAACAAGGCACCGGTAGCGGAAGCTGTCGGTGGATCAATTAAACAAATAAGTCGAACAGTGAGAAGTGAGTCGTGAGAAGTGAGATATGGGAATTTCCCATCTCCCACTCCGCACCTCCCACCTCCCATTGTATGGGACAACTAAAAAGCTCTTTAAATTGAGAGGTGAGCGGTGAGGAGTGAGATGTGGGAGTCCCGCTTCCCACGACCCACTTCCCGCTTCGCATTGCCATCAGGTAGAATGATATTGTACAATTGAACTATCATGGCAGATGAAGCCAAAAAAGTGATGCTCGTGGAGGACGATCGTTTTCTTTCGTCGCTTATCAAGGCCCGTCTTGAGAAAGACGGTTTTTCCGTGGAACAGGCTTTTGACGGCGAACAGGCGATCGAACTGCTCCAAAACCAGGAGCGGCCGAATCTGGTCATCCTCGATCTCATCATGCCGAAGACGAACGGTTTTGAGGTCCTGAAGACGGTTTCGATGACGCCGGGCCTTGAGCAGGTGCCGGTGATCATCGTGAGCAATTTGGCGCAAGATTCTGACATCGAGAAGGCGCGGCAGCTCGGCGCCAAGGAATATTTCGTGAAAGTGAAAATTTCCATCGATGATTTGGTGGATAAGATAAAGAGTTTGGTATAACGGCAAGAAATTTGCAACCGGCAACCGGAAAATATTCCTCGTTACCGCTTGCTGGCCGCCTTATTATTCAAAATCCATGATCTCAGACGACATAATCAAACAAATCAAACCGGGTGCCAAGGTCAAAATTTACGAAGGCAAGACCCCGTTCGAAGGGTTGGTGATTTCGCGCAAGCACGGCAACGAGGCCGGGGCTACTTTTACGGTCCGCGCGATTGTTGCGGGCGTCGGCGTGGAAAAGGTGTATCCAGTCCATTCGCCCGCGATCGTGAAAGCGACCATCGTTTCAAGCCCGAAGAAAGTGCATCGGTCCAAATTATATTTTGTCCGTGGCCTTTCGAATGCGAACATCAGGAGGAAGCTGGATGTGAGTTTGTAGTAGAATGTAGAAAGCAGAATGTATGATCGGGATAGGCCCTTTCCGCATTCTGTGTTTACGTTCTCCAATGAAGATCCTCCTCGCCGTCATCCTTGCTGTCGTTTTCATCCTGCTTGGCACCAGGGTGGTTTCGCTTTATTTCCAGGAACGCCAGTTAAACCAGACGCTTTCGGACGCGGAGGCCAAACTGCAAAAGGCGCAAGCGGACGAGGCGAACCTGTCAGCCGAACTCCAATATCTGCAGAATCCATCGAATTTGGAGAAAGAATTGCGGGCGCAGTTCAATTATAAAAAGCCCGGCGAGACGATGGTCGTTATTGTCCCGCAGAGAACTTCGACGGCTGCGAGCACTACTGCTCGGTGATTTGACAGGCAACCTGCTTTTCGATTATAATCTTCTCGTCAGTATGAACATTTCCTTCGCTCTCCTCAGTCGGGAAAATGGACGGATTGCTCCGTTTTTTGTTGCATAAATGCCTGAACCGACCAAAGAGGGAATCGTCATGGAGGCCTTGCCCGGACTTTCTTTCCGGGTGAAGGTGCGGGATTTCGAGGAAGAAATTCTTTGTTATCTTGCCGGCCGGATGAAGGTGAATCACATTCGGGTTATGCCCGGCGATCGGGTGCTTGTTGAAATGAGCCCGGATGGAAGGAGGGGAAGGATAGTGAGGAGATTGTAGAAATAACAAATGACCAATGACAAACAAATGGAGGAAGTGACTCAATATCCAACATTAAACATTCTGCCACTGGACATACGTTTGGCATTTGGCATTTGTCATTAGATATTATGAAAGTTCGAAGCTCCGTCAAAAAAATTTGCACTTCATGCCAGATCGTAAAACGTCGCGGCCGGATTTACGTTGTCTGCAAGAATCCGAAACATAAACAAAGACAAGGATAATAAATAGAAGAATGAAGAATGGAGAATGAATCATCCATACTCCATACTCCATACTCCATCTCCCATGCGTATCTTCGGCGTCAACATTCCAGATAATAAACGGATCGAAGCTTCGTTGCCGTACCTTTACGGCGTCGGTTTGGCGGTGAGTAAAAAAGCGCTTGCGGCGGCGAAGGTTGACCCGGACAAGCGCGCGAAAGACCTTACAGCGGACGAAGTGCTTCGTATCCAGAATTTCATCGAAAAAAATTATCCGGTGGAAGGCGAGTTGCGCCAGCTCACGCGCCGCAACATCCAACGGTTGAAAGACCTGGGGGCTTATCGCGGCATGCGCCACGCGCGCCGGCTGCCGGTCCGGGGCCAAAGGACGAAAACCAACTCCCGCACGGTGCGCGGCAACGTGAGAAAGACGGCCGGCAGCGGCAAGCGGAAAGTGGATCTGAAGTAACAAAAGAGAAGAATGGAGTACGGAGAATGAAGAATGGAAAATGAAGTATGAATTATTCCTTCTCCATACTCCTTTCTCCATTCTCCTTATAACCATTTACAACCATGGGAAAGAAAAAAGTCACAACTCCATCAGCGGAAGCACCGAAAGAAGGCCAGGCGGCTGCCGCGCCAGCGGCTTCCAAAAAGAAACGCATCGAGCAGGGCAAGGTTTATATCAACGCTTCCTATAACAATACCGTGATCACGGTGACTGATGCGCAGGGTAATGTCGTTGCCTGGGCTTCGTCCGGATCGCTTGGTTTTTCGGGGCCGAAAAAAGCAACCCCGTTCGCTTCCTCCAAAATCATTGCGGCGCTTACGGAAAAGACTCAGAACACCGGCCCGCGGAACGTGCAGGTCATCGTGAAGGGCATCGGCAGCGGCCGTGATTCGGCTATCCGGTCCCTGATCAACCAGGGATTCGAGATATCTTCAATCAAGGACGTGACGCCGGTTCCGCATAACGGCCCGCGGCCGAAGAAGGTGAGGAGGGTGTAGCAGGGAAGAAGGAATAAAGAATAAGGAAGAAAGAATATTCCCGATTCATGCTTCCATATTCCATTCCTTATTTTTTCTCCTTTCTTCCTTCTCCTGAAACTGGACAATCTATTCAATCTAATATAGAATAACAATCATTATAAACGCACCATGCTCGGTCCCAAAGAAAAACGCGAACGCGCACTCGGCACCCGCCTTGGATTGAAAGGCGAGCGTTCTTTATCGCCGAAATCGGCAATGGTGCGCAAACCCTACAAGCCGGGTGTGCACGGTCCTCATGGCCGCTCGCGCGCGCTTTCGGAATTCGGTTTGCAGATCCGCGAGAAAAGCAAGTTCAAGCTGGCGTATGGCGTTGATGACAAATATTTGCGGCGCCTGTTCGCGATGGCCCAGGCCGCCCGCGGCGCATTAGGCGCGAAGATGGTTGAACTTTTGGAGCGGCGAATTGACAATGTGGTGTTCCGCATGGGGTTCACGCCGACCCGTTTGGCCGCCCGCCAGCTGGTGCTCCACGGCCACATCGCGGTGAACGGCCGCAAGGTCACCTCGCCGGGCTATGTTTTGAAAATCGGCGATAAGATTTCCGTGCGCGAAGGCCATGCCGCGAAGGGCCACATCGCGAAGCAGAAGGAATTTTTGAAAAAATATGACGCGCCGGCCTGGCTTCGGCTGGATCCGGAGAAACTGGAAGGCGAAGTGCTTTCATTGCCGCAAAACGTCGAAATGCCTTTTGAAATAAATTTATTAGTCGAATCGTTCAGTAAATAGTAGAACGTATAATGGAGAATGTATAATGGGATATCCATTCTACATTCTACATTCTACATTCTACATTCTACATTCTACATTCTACATTCTACATTCATGGAATACGCACATCTCAGTTCCACTGTTTCCATAAAAACCGTTTCCGAAGATGCCAAGAGCGGCGTGTTCGAGGTCGAAGGATTGTACGCGGGCTACGGGCTTACGCTCGGGAACGCTTTACGCCGGGCGCTCCTGTCGTCCCTGCCGGGTGCCGCGGCGACCGAATTGAAGATCAAAAATGTGCCGCACGAGTTTTCGACGCTGCCCGGCGTGCAGGAAGACATGGTGGAGCTTGCGTTGAATTTCAAGAAGCTCCGGTTCCAATCGACTGTCGACGAGCCGCAGGTGCTGATGCTTTCGGTGAAGGGCGAGAAGGTGGTGACGGGAGCGGACATCGAATTGAACAGCAACGTTTCGCTTGCAAACCCGGACGAAGTTTTAGCGCACCTCACGGCGAAGAACGCCGAGCTTGAGATTGAGGTGAAGGTGGAGCGCGGCATGGGGTATGTCCCTTCCGAAGCCCGGAAAACCGAAGGCCGTTTGCCGATCGGCACGGTGGCGCTCGATGCCATCTTTACGCCGGTGCAGCGGGTGAATTACGTGATCGAAGACATGCGCGTCGGCGATCGCACGGATTACAACCGTTTGCGCCTCGAGATCGAAACCGATGGCACCATCAGTCCTTCCGCCGCGTTGCACAAATCGGCGAAGGTCCTGCAGGACCATTTCGATAAGGTTGCCGCGGTAGAGGTAAAGGAATTTGAATTGCCGAAAGCGGAAGCCGCAAGCGCCGTGGTGAAACGGGGCAGGAAGAAAAAAGAAGAAGAATAAAGAAAACGGGCGAAAGCCCGTTTTTTTCCGGTCATGCACATCCTCGTGAAAGCAAAGCCCGGCGCGAAAACCGCTTTCATCAAAAAGATCGGACCGGTCGGCCTTTTCGATGGCGGCCGGGAGCCGTATTTTCTCGTTGCGGTAAAAGAGCGCGCGGTCGAGGGCAAGGCGAATCGGGCCATAGAAAAGGCCGTAGCGGAATATTTCAAAACTTCCGTATCGCGCGTCCGGATTGTACGCGGGCAGTCGGCCAGGGAAAAGGTGATTGAGGTAGACGTTTGAAGCCAAGAGCAAATTTGACAGGAGGCCTGCTTTTCGGCTACAATATTTCGGTTATGCGTCACCAGAAAAAAGGCAAAAAATTCGGACGGCTCCGCGGCGACCGCATTTCTTTTATGCGGAATTTGGCGAATGACGTCATCCGCGCCGGTAGCGTTGAGACCACCGAAGTCCGCGCCAAGGCAATCCGCCCGGTCGTGGAAAAGTTGATAACCTTCGCGCGCAAGCAGACCTTGGCCAGCCGCCGGCTGATCAAGAGCCGCGTGCAGAATGCCCGCGTCGAGAAGAAATTGTACGAAGATCTCGGTCCGCGCTACGCGACCAGGAGCGGGGGTTATTTGCGGATCGTGAAGCTTGCGAAGTCGCGCAAGCGGGACGGAGCGAGGCTTGCGAGGATCGAATTCGTATAGGGTAGAACGTATAACGGAGAAGGTTAATGGATCACATTCTCCATTCTCCATTCTCCATTCTCCATTCTCTATTCTCTATTCTCTATTTTCCATTCTCCATTCTCCATTCTCCATTCTCCATTATTCATTATTCATTATTCATTCTCATGGACTACCACATCGACGCAAAAAACAAAGTACTCGGCCGCGTGGCCTCCGATATTTCGCTCATCCTACAGGGTAAAAAGAGCGCGTCTTATGAGCGCAACCGCGTGAGCGGCGATAAGGTGTTTGTGAAGAATGTAAAGGACATCGCCGTCACCGGCAATAAGCTGACGCAGAAGATCTACCGCCGCCACACCGGTTATGTCGGCCACCTGAAGGAATTGCGGCTTGAAGAGAAAATGGAAAAGGATCCGCGCACCGTGTTGCGCCAAGCCGTGCGTAAAATGCTGCCGAAAAATTTTTTGAACCAAAAGCGCATCAAAAATCTGATTTTTGTTGAAGAATAAATCCATGCCAACCACGGTTAAAAAAGAAACCACGAAGCCCGCAGCGGCGCATCATGCCGCAAAACCCGCGAAATCCGATCGTTATATCGAGGCCATCGGTCGCCGCAAAACCGCCATCGCCCGCGTGCGCATCGTAAACGGCACCGGCAAGGTGAGCGTGAACGGCAAGGAGTCCGGGCAGTATTTCGTCACGCCGCGCATCGCCGCCGCCGCCCTTGCACCGCTCGATGACCTGAAGATCCGCGAAACGTTCGATGTGAGCGCCAAAGTTTCCGGAGGCGGCATCAAGGCCCAAGCTGAAGCCATCCGTTTAGGCATAGCGCGGGCGATCGTGGAAAAAAATGAAGCGTGGAAAAAACGCCTGCGGGTCAGCGGTTATCTCACCCGGGATCCCCGAATGGTGGAAAGAAAGAAATACGGCCTGAAAAAAGCCAGAAGGCGTCCCCAGTGGGCGAAAAGATAAATATCCGATTTTTGCGCACAAGCGACATAGCCCCGATTTGGTCGGGGCTATAAGTTATATGTCCAGAAATAGGACAGGGCAATTTTTTGCCGGAAATGGAATTTTATGCCGCGATTATTTTCTATCGAAAGGATATGTGTGTAGAAATTGGATAGATAAAACAGAAACCCGCCATATCTTGCGACATGGCGGGCGTAAGCAGTCGGTCTGCTCAGTCCTGTTTTGATTTGGTAGCCGTGCGGGCAGTGAGGAGCTTTCCTAATAGGAGTTCGTTGCTCGTTCCTCTGCCGCTGAAGCGGTAGATGCCCATCAAGTCCCTGCAACATTCGAATGTGAACGAGGCAAACTCGCTGGGGAGGTGCGATGCGGTAAGAGCTCCTTCGAATGCCTCCCATGCGCTAGCATCGTTTTTTTTGAGGCGGATTGAGATTCCGCTCCTTTCGTCCCAGCCGACCGGCTGGACGAAAACTTTCACATCCTGCAGGGCCTTGCTGACGATTTCCACGTCGAGACCTCGTTCTACACGCAATCCAGCGAGAAATTCGGTACGGAAAAGGCAGTCGAGCGCGGCAATTATACTGGCTACCGCGTAATCAAGCGCATAGATTTCACGCTTCATACTTGCTCTTCCACTCCAACTCTTTCTTCCGGCGTGGGTGATAATGACTGTCAATTACATCGAACCACTCCGATTCGGGTGCTACCTCAACGAGCTTAATCTCGCTTCCCGCAATGAAGCCGTAGACTCCTCTCGTCCAGTACCCAAAGTAGCATTTAACACCGTATCTGCGCCTTACGTTGTCCCAGCCGTCTTCGCCGTAGCGAGGATCAATGCCAACTTCACCGAATACGACCACATGAGAACTGCCGTCCTGCAGTGTGATCTTGACGAAGTTGAAGTATTGTCCTGGCACCCAGTCTGGCAGAGGTTTGGGCCAAGCGACAGCAAGCTGTTTCTTGTCCTGCTGGAATTCCTTCCGGTTAGAAAGGAACGTTCGATAGATGGCCACCAGTCCCATGAGGACGAAGAAGCCGATCATGAGGCAAAACGGCACATCCTGATACCATTTCCACATTTGTTTTTCTCCTATCTCAGAAGTCGTCCGGTGTCGCCGGGCGGCCACCATCTCGGCAGCGATTTATCAAGATTCCGAATCCTAACAAATCGCTACCGAGGATTTCTTTGTTAAAGATCAATGGGATTGCTCCCACCGCAAGAAACCATTTCTGATTTCCTCTGGTGGGAGCGGACAGGAGAGTATCCCGTCCGCCATTGAATGAGTGGAAACTGAAGAGGTTAGGCGTAGCATGCCGCGAGTGGGGCGAAGGCCTTGCGGAGTTCGCGCGTACTCACACTGCTTGCGAAGTCGCAGACCGTCACGATGCGGTGGTCGGTGCGGGGTTTGCGCCCGTACGTCCGGCCGTCGCGGCCCGCCTGCGTACCAGTCCACCACTTGTCCCGCGACCATGCCTCGACCGGATTGGCGTTCAGCAGGTAGTATCTGCCAGCGCCCATCTTCCGCGAGGTCACGAGAGCGGGTAACTGCATGGGGATGTTGGGAACGGGGCGAGGCGTCTTCTCGACGGATTTCGCCTTGACTGTAACCGGGGTTTCCTTCACGGTCACCATGGCTGGGATGACAGCGGATGCCGTCATGCTGCTCTGCGCAACCTCGACCGTGACGGGCCGGGGTTCGCTCTGGGGATGCTGTTTCAACCAATCGGCGACCCATTGGGTAGCCAACTGACCAAGGAAAAACGCGGGCCGCACCGGCCTGCGAAAACTGTCGGGCTCCAAAATCATGCCTTTTTACCTCAGCTAGCCTCATTATACCATGTCTATTGACATTGTCAAGTGGGCGCGGTATAATCTGGGCAGACCCTTACAAGGAGAATAAATTGGCTGAATCCACCGCTTCCCAGAACCCCAAGAAAGGGGCTGCTCTCACGCGCCAGACGCTCAAGATTTTCTGGCAGCACACGCGCGTTTACTGGCCCCTGCTGCTCCTTTGCGGAGCTGGCATGGTCGCCGCGATCGGGGCCGACATGGTGTCGCCCCTCGTTTTCAAACGGTTCATCGACCTTTTGGCGATCGATCCGATACACAGAACGGCACGCGGCAATTTGAGTTCGATCTATCATACGGTCGTGCTCATTGGCCTCGTGATGGTGCTGTCGTGGACCGGGTGGCGATCCTGTAGCATGGCGGTCATGAAATTTGAAAGCCGTGTTATGAAGGATCTCACCGACCACTGTTTCGCCTACCTCCAGAACCATTCGTACAAGTTTTTCACGGACAATTTCCAGGGATCACTCGTGAAACGGGTCAACCGTTTTGCGGCGGGGTTCGAGGTGATTGCCGACCAGATTGCCATGGACGCAGGACAGACCGCAATACGGGTCGTCTGCGTCATCGGAATTCTTTTCTGGCGCAACGCGATGCTCGGTTGGGTGTTCCTTGCGTGGACAATCGTCTTTGTCTGCTTCAACGTCTTCTTCGCAAAATGGAAATTGAAGTTCGATCTTGCCCGCGCCGAACTGGATACGAAAGTAACCGGACGGCTCTCGGACACGATCGGCAACAGCATCAACCTGAAGCTGTTCGCAGGCATCGAACGCGAAACATCGCATTTCGAGGAATTGACCGACGAGCACTGCGGCGCTCGCTTCACCTCTTGGAAACTCGGCTGGTATTCAGACGGGCTCCAAGGGTTGTCGATCCGCGCGCTCGAGATCGTCGTGTTCCTCATGGCGATCCGCTACTGGATGCAGGGCATCCTTACCGTCGGCGATTTCATCATGCTGCGTTCGTACCTCTCCCAACTCACCGAAGAAGTTCGGGGACTTGGGGGATACATCCGCAGGATTTATGAAGCGATGGCCGACGCGAACGAGATGACCGAAATCCTGCTCACCCCTCACGAGATCAAAGACGCCGAACGCGCCCACGCCCTCGTTGCAAAAAAGGGTGTGGTCGAATTCCGCAATGTGAGTTTCGCTTATACGAGTGATGCCGGCCTTGTCCTTCAGGATTTCAACCTGAAGACGAAGCCCGGCGAACGGGTCGGCATTGTCGGCCCTTCGGGCGGCGGCAAATCAACTATCCTCAAACTCCTGGTGCGGTTGCACGACGTGAACGACGGTACGATCCTGATAGACCATCAGAACATCGCCGCCGTAACGCAAAACAGCTTGCACCAGAAAGTCGCTTTTGTCCCGCAGGAGCCGGTGCTCTTCCATCGCAGCTTGATGGAGAATATCCGGTATTCAAAACCTGAGGCGACCGACGAAGAAGTGATCCGCGCGGCGAAGCTCGCGCATTGCCATGAATTCATCTCCGGCTTCCCGCAGGGCTATGAAACGCTCGTCGGGGAACGGGGTATCAAACTTTCGGGCGGGCAACGCCAGCGCGTCGCAATCGCACGGGCGATCCTCATGGATGCGCCAATTCTCGTGCTCGACGAGGCGACCAACGCTCTGGACTCCGAATCCGAGATGTACGTCCAGGATTCGCTCGCCAAGCTCGTGCTCGGCCGTACGGTGATCGCCGTTGCGCATCGACTGTCCACTATCCGAAAGATGGATCGGATCGTCGTCGTGAAAGACGGCCAAATCATCGAGGAGGGCAACCATGATTTACTGCTGAAGCTCAAGAACGGACTTTATCAGAAATTATGGAACCTTCAGTCGTCGGATTTCATCCAAGACGATGTTGAGCCGACCGGCGGGTATGTCCAATAGTTCTCCAGTGTCAGTTTCACGGGCCGTTCCGAAAGGGGCGGCCCGATTTCTTTATCAGAAGACCTGTCCAAAAACTGAACATATTGTTTCGTTTCAAATTCTGCGGTAAAATGTAGTCAATAAGTCCGAAACGGACTTACACTCTCGCAAAAAACGTTTTCCCGTGGCGATCCCTGTTCGCTACCGGAATGCGCTGACTTTGCGAGAGCGGCGCACGACGGTACCGAACCGGCATCACCACGATGCCGGTTTTCATACCATGAATGCCGTAAAAGAAAAATCGAAATTGATGGATTTAAGGGCAGAGAGGAGGCGGGGATGTCCTGATTTTGAAAGATAGTTACCATTGGCACACGGAAAGGGAACTAACTTGCGACTTAGAACCCGTCTCAAAACTACGCAACCCGAGCGGCGTAGTTTTGAGACGGGTTCTAGTTCCATCTAGCTCGAAACACTTTCTTGCGCGATTCATTGCGCGATTCTTGCGCGATTATGGCCGGGGCGGTATAATATAACTATGTTCGACCCGAAATACAAATTGAGCAATAAGATCGTGTCGATGCTGACGGCCATCGCTGAGGCGAAGGTCGTTATTGAACGTGCCAAACTTTTGCCGAAACAGGAGCTTCGGCTTCGCAGGCAGGCATTGATCCGTATGTCTCACTCCTCGACGGGCATCGAAGGGAACATGCTCAATCTCCGGCAGGTGGAGGCCATCGTGGAGCGTAAGAAAGTTGATGCGCCTATTCGTGATATTTATGAGGTAGAAAACTATCTGAAAGCCTTGCGCTATATCAGCAAATTTGTAAAAGAGAAAAAAGAGATCACAGAGCGGACGATCCTCACAATCCATCACCTTGTGACCGACAAGACGCTCCCATCCGAGCAGTCCGGCCATTACCGGAAGCGAGTCGTTTATGTCGTCCGTCGCAGGATCGGCATGCCGCAGGAAGTTCTCTACACCGGCCCCGATGCAAGTCAGGTGCCGAAGCTCATGAAAGATTTAGTGACATGGATCAAAAAGAGCGAGCAGGAAGAAATCCATCCCATTGTCGTGGCGGGAGTCGCGCATGCGGAGATTGCTGCGATCCATCCGTTCGCGGACGGGAATGGGCGTACGGCGCGGGCGCTCGTTACCTTGATTCTCTATGCTCGCGGCTATGATTTCCGCCAACTTTTCGCCTTGGAGGATTATTACAACGAAGAGCGGCCAAAGTATTATGCCGCCATCCATTTGGGCGACAACTACGAGGAACGGAAAGCGTCCGATCTCACTCGCTGGATTGAGTATTTCGTTCGTGGATTTAAGGATGAAATTGATGAAGTGAAGACAAAAGTCATCTCACTCTCAAAAAGGAAGATTGACGATGGTATTGTTTCGCAGATTTATCTCGAAAAAAATCAGACGGTCATCCTCGATTTTCTCGATCAGATGGGCAAGATAACAGTGCGGGATGTGGTGGATATTCTCCAATGCCCGCGACGTACGGCGCAACTCCAATTGCAGAGGTTGAAAGAGTTGAAGATGATCAAACAGATCGGCAAGGGGCCGTCCTCGGCGTATGTTGCAGCATTATGAGCCATGAAAGAACAAAAGAAGTTGAAAACAAAAGAATTTCAATATACCCTGCCGGAGCGCGACGAATGGGAATACTATTACGACGGCATGGAGGCGGTGGGCGACCGCAGATTTAAGATTGCCAAAAAATATTTCGAAGAATGTCTTGAACTTAAACCTGGCTTTATTGGCGGCTATGAAGGGCTGATGGCAATCGCCGCACTCACTGGCAAGAAAAAACAGGAAAAACAATTTTGTGATTTAGCTTACGCGGCCGTGAGAAAGAAATTCCCGAAATGGCCGCGCAGGTTGCTTTGGGGAAAAATGGAGAATAGGCCGTATATGCGAGTTATTTCCCATAGGGCCGCGATGCACCACGAGCGGAAAGAATATATGGAAGCGGAAGAACTCTACCGATTGCTGTTGAAATTAAATCCAAACGACAATCAGGGCGTGCGATACTTGATTGCCGGAATGTTTTCCGAGAAAATGCCTCAGCAGGTGAATGATATGTTTGACGAAGGCAATCGGAAGCAGAATTGGGACAAGCTTGAAAATATGGTTACGAAGGAAAATGCAATCCATAAATTTTGGAAAAAGCCAAAGTAAACCCTGATAACTATTCGCTTATTCGCTCGAATAAGCGAATAGTTCGGCTTGCGGAGCTGTAGCTGAATGCCTTTTTTTCTGCTATCATTTGCGTATGAATGAGATTGAGGTGAAGGCGCGGGTTCAGGACATAAAATCACTTATTGCTGCGCTTGAAGAAAAAGGTTTTCGATTTTCCGACCCGATTACCCAGCACAATTTCGTCTTTACCCGGAAGGGGATTGATCCGACGGCGACAAAAACAGCTGGCAATCCTGTTTTACGAATTTGCGACGAGGGCAAGCGCATTCTTTTCACACTAAAACAGGATCGGGAAGATGAATTGGATTGCATTGAGAAGGAAATCGAGGTGGGCGATAAGGAAATTCTTCGTGATATTTTAGATTTGCTCGGTTTTGAGCAGGTTGTCGAAATCCAAAAGACACGGCGCAAAGCAAAACATAACGATTTCGAGATCTGCGTGGACGAAGTGATTGGTTTAGGCAGCTTTATCGAAGTTGAGAAATTTTCAGATGAGCCGGGCGAGAAAATAAAAGCCGAACTTTGGGAATTCCTAAAGTCACTGGGCATCAAGGAATCGCATCGCGTCATGCACGGATACGACACTTTGATTTATGAGAAAATGCACCAGAAAAAGAATTAGTAAAAATGAATTATGTTGTTGATTAATGCAAGCGTAAGACCTAGTTCTATCCATGGTCTTGGATTATTTGCGAATAAAGCGATTCCTGAAGGCACGCGAATTTGGCAATACTCTCCCGGATTGGATGCTGAAATCGACCCGGCGCATTTCGAAAAATTGAGCCAACGTGGAAAGGACTTTATTCTCTTCTACGGCTTTTTAAGCAGAAAGAGCGGAAATTATCATTTGTCATATGACAATGTTCGGTTTATTAATCACGCAGAGCAGGGGAACGTGACGGTTGATACTTCCGTTGATGATGTGGAATATCCATTAATTGCAGCGCGAGATATTCAGGCTGGCGAAGAACTGACGCAGAATTACTACGATTTCGATAATAACCATCAATTATGAAACTATTGCTCACTTCTGGTGGTATTACAAATTCTTCCATCACGAAAGGACTTTTTGAGTTAGTGGGCAAAAAACCAGAAGATACGTCGTTAGTTTTTATTCCAACTGCTTCCAACGTAGAAATGGGCGATAAGGATTGGCTGATTAATGATCTGGTGAATTTAAAAAAGCAGAATTTCAAATCGATTGATATCGCAGATATATCAGCCGTTCCCAAAGAAATATGGCAGCCAAAGTTTGAAGCTGTGGACGTTCTTTTTTTTGAAGGCGGCAACACTTATCATCTGATGCGTTGGATCAATCGCTCCGGGCTTGCGGAGCTTTTGCCAGAATATTTGGAAAATAAAGTGTATGTCGGTTTATCTGCTGGCAGCATGGTGGCGAGCAAGGATCTTGCTTTAAAGATTTCTCAAATTGTTTACGAGGAAGATTTAGGCGAAACGGAAAATCTAGCCGGGCTCAATTTGGTTGATTTCTATTTCTTGCCGCATCTGAACTCACCCTATTTCAAGAATTTACGCGAGGATTTTATAAAAGAAGCGACCAAGGGAATGACCGAAAAGATTTATGCCATGGACGATCAGTCTGCGCTGAAAATCGTTGATGGAAAAGTGGAGGTTATAAGCGAAGGAAAATGGTTCGCTGTAAATTGATTATGGACACGGAGCTGAAAAAATTAATCAAGAAACTCTACGGCCTTTCTATTGATAAATCAGTCCTTATAAAAGAAGGCTTTATGGGTCATAATCGTGCTTTGTATTGTGGCAAGGAAAAATATTTCTTGAAGCGATATTATTTTACGGACGAACCGAAGATCAAAGAAGTTCATCGCGTCAAAAAATTCTTTTCGAGTAAGGGTATCCCAGTTATTTTACCGATGCAAGCTCGCAATCATTCGACGTATTTCTGTTTTGATGGAAGATACTATGCTCTGTTTCCATTCGTAAATGGGCGCAAGCTCTTTTCCGAGAAACTTACGGCAAAAGCATTGCGTTCATCGGGCGAGATGTTGGCACGTATCCATCTTATTAGCAAAAGGAGAGCGCCTTTTAAATTAGCTGATCAGTTTTCATCTTGGAATACGGAGCAGTTTTTGAAGGATGCAGAACATATTATTACCATCATCCAGCGCAAGAAAAAGAAAAGTTGTTTTGATTTTGCAGCACTGGAAGTCCTGAAGGTTAAGATGGATTTTGCGAGGAAGAACAGGGTTGCATTTGCAGGTTTGCATCTTGAGAACGATCACTTGATCCATGGCGACTATCACGCCAAGAATTTATTTTTTGATAATGCTGATAATGTTGAATGGGTTTTTGATTTTGAAAAAACGCAGATCGCGCCGCGTATCATGGAGATGATCCGCTCTGCTATCATCGTCTGCTTTGATGGAAGATTTACTAAAAAGAATTTCAAGAAAGCAGAGGAATACATTGGTGCTTATACCAAGTTATATCCATTGAAAAAAGCCGAAGTTGAAAGTGGCCTTACTGCATTCGTCGTCAAGCATATGCATTCTGTTTGGGTTGAAAAAGAGCACTATCTAAAACACAGTCGCCGTGTCGATCGATTTTTGGAATCTACACTCAAGGAACGATTTTTCATGTATGAAAATTTTTCTAGATTCGTGAAACTTTTTATGGGCAAAAATAACCATGCTTAAGATCTACCTCGCACGCCACGGGCAGGACAAGGATAATGCCAGCGGCATTTTGAACGGATATCGCGACGAACCGCTGACGGAGCTTGGCTTGGAGCAGGCCAAGACGTTAGCAAAAGAGATTGTGGCGGCTGGTCTGCATTTTGACGCCGTATATAGCTCACCGTTGCGACGGGCTTATACAACGGCTGAAACGATTACGGATGCATTGGGAATTGCGAAGCCAGTAGTCATGCAGGATTTGATTGAGCGTGATTTTGGCATTATGACTGGAAAAGCGACAAAGGATATCACAAAACTGTGCGCGCCAGATATCCTGCAAGCAGATCCCATAACGTATTTTCTTTCGCCGGAAGGCGCTGAAACGTTCCAAGATTTAATAGAACGTGGCAAGCGGGTGATCAAGGAGATTCAAGAAAAATATAAGGACGGCAACGTTCTTTTGGTTGCGCACGGCGATTTTGGGAAGATGATCTATGCCGCATACTATAACCTTGATTGGAAATCGGTGTTGCTCATGTTCCACTTTGGAAACTCGGAACTGCTGCTGCTTTCTGAGGATTCTTCGCCAGAAGAAGCGCACGTTTTCAAATTCAAGCAATACAACCATTAGCGATGGAACCTTTTTCGAATAACATCGTTTTTATTGATACGGAATTTTCCGACCTCAACCCTTACCATGGCGAGATATTGTCCATAGCCCTCGTGAAGCCGGACGGTCAAGAACTTTATCTGGAGTTGGAATACGACGGGCCTGTAAGCGATTGGGTAAGGGAAAACATCGTGCCGACGCTCACTGCGCCAAAAGTGCCCCGCGAAGAGGCCAAAAGAAAAATCAAGGAGTTTTTGGGCGGAAAGAAACCATATGCGATTGGGTTCGTGAATCAGTACGACACGCTTTACATCTATAAGTTGTTTCGCGGCGATGAAGACCCATTCTATTGGATGCCGATTGATTTTGCCTCAATACTTTTCGGGAACGGCAAAAATCCCGAAGCTTCCATTATGGAATACCCGAAAGATAAATATCGCGAACACAATGCCCTCGACGATGCCAGGTTCCTGCGGGATAATTACCTCAAATTCTTTCAATGATTGATACAGGAAAGATCATCATTTACGGCGTACAGGGTTCTGGAAAGACGACGCTTGCCACGCGACTAGCTAAAAAGTTTGGTGTGCCGCATTTGGAAGCGGATGCGTTCAGATTAATTGCGCAGAAGGGTAGAGTGCTTCCGAAATCGCCCTTTCACTTCCTTGCGACGACGGAAGCGTATCAAACTATTGGCAAACGGACCAAGCAGAACATTATTACTGGCTTGTTTAACGTGGCCGGCATCGGCTAGAGTTGAATGTACCCCAAAGTTTTTTGACAATATCAATCTGGTATTGTAGACTATCCGACAGTACCAAGAAGAAAGAAAAGGAGGTTGTGGATGATACTGAAACGACGTGTTTCCGCTTCGGTTGGAAGGCCGCTTCTCATGGTTTTCACCGTAAATACGATTGCGGCAATCTGTATCCAGGGCGTTTTCGTCATCCTGCTGTTCGGTCCCTTCTTGCAAACCTGGCAAGTAACCGGACTCTCGAAGGATGGCTACACGCTTACGATCACAGCCACGGCACTTCTCTTGGCCTGCAGCTTCACTGCCGCGGCCATCGTGGCCATGGAATCTATTGTCAAAATAATGCCGTCTTTCGGCCCAACAAAGATACTGAATCGCGAGATCAGCCGGGCGGTGTATTTCTCAATAATCGGCATGATCGGTTTCTGCGCCACGAAAGCCGCTGAAGCCAATCGGACACTTCCTGCCGTGATTTTTATTGCGATCGTTGCGGGATTGCTCTTCCTCGGCAGTTGCAATGAAAAGTGCCGTGAGGCGCGACAGGATATCTTCTGGTTTCCCATCTTCCAGTACGGATTACAGCGATTCATGCTGTTCCCAATCGGATTGTGGATTGCGAGCCAGATTCTCCACCGCTAACAATGAGGAATGCGGGGTATATACAATGACGTGTTCGGGGCGCTGCATATCTTGTTGAAATACCACAGTGAGCCGATCCTCTGAGAATTGGCAAGCGCCATTCTCGTCGCATTCTGCATCTGGTTGGTAGTCGGCGATGGCGTATTGGCGGGGTGAAAAGATGACCGCTGCGCCCATCCCTTGGATCGCGATTCTCCTCGCTTCGGGATTGAGCGCCGCCTTTCTGCTTTCCTTCGGTCTCGATCTTTCTGAGAATTAGTTTTTCCACGTGGCGGCCAGCCGACAATTGGTCGCCATTTTTTTATTCGACAACGACACCTGTCCAAAAACCGAACATAATGATTTTCACCATTATATGGAATACGCCCTATTTCTTCCTATCCGGAAATTGAAATTTTTCCGGTTAACCGGTCCGAACGAATTTTCCCTTCTCCAATAATTCATTTCCGCAGCCATGTCCGAACGGTGCTATCTGACAACAAAAAATGCCACAGCTCGAGTTGTGGCATTGCCATTGCCGGATGCGCATTTTACGGATCTATGCGGATCCGCAGCAAATGCATGAATTTGGCATCCTGCGTGGTCAGTTTGAGCGGCTGCGGGTCAGCCGGAGAAACGGTTTCCTGGATTGGAACGCGAGTGTCCGGCTGGGCGCTTAGATGCGGCGGGCAGGCTTTCCAAAGGTCGGTAAGCCTTGCCCGAAAGTAAACCTGCTTCCCGCACTGCGAGCAGATGAAGAATATGATTTCTTCGTGCTGGTCGGTGAGCGCGATGCAATTGAAATTCTGAGATTCTCCGCCGCACGGGCAGGTGAATTTAAGAGGATTGATGACGGGCTCCGGATCAGCCATGGGTTCTCCTCCTTTGAGAACTGCTGATTTAAGTATAACAAAGTATGCGTAGTCCTGTTCGTGGCGGTTTTGAATCGGTTTGTTATCATAAATCCATGAAACGGAATCCTGTCCAATCGAAAAAATGGATCTTGCGTTTCCGCGCGGTTGATAAGAAGAATTTCGAGGAGATCAAAAACGGCTTAAAAGCGGTCGAGACCCGCGCGGCAACGCCGAAATACCGGGAGATTAAAAGAGGGGATATTCTCCTTATTGCCTGCGGCAAGTTGCGCCTCGAGAAGGAAGTGAAGCGCGTGCGCGTTTTTAGGACCATTGGCGCAATGGCAAAACAATCCCGTTTCGGAGGATCATGCCGTCCGTGGGGTCGCTCGCCGGAATGCGCGAGGTATATTACCGCTATCCGGGTTACGCGGAAAAATTGAAAAAGTACGGCGTCATTGCCTTCGATATATAATCCGGAAGGTGACTATCCTTTCGCGGGAGAGTTGCGGCACCGATGCAATCTTACGGCTGGAACAGGTATTCCGGCAGGAAGCGGACGCTTTGCACGCTGGGGAACTGTTTGGCGGTCGCCTCGATTTCGCGCCAGAGGAGTGCGGCACGGCAGGAGCCGCCGCTCGTGCGGTTTTGCGGGTCGGTGAAGGTGAGCGTGGCGGCGCCGTCTTGGATTTCGGCATCGGCGAGGGCGACGCCGGGGAGGGGAAGTTCCGTCGTGAGCCCGCGGGCGCGCTCTTCGGCGGTAATCTCGCCGCGAAGGAGGAGTGCGATCGTGTCCCTGAGCGGCGTTTGCGTCTGCGGCAGCACCCGGTTTACGGCTACGAGCCCGTTCCGGCCGCACTGCGAACCGCCGGGTCCCTGGTCCTGCGCCGGATCATAGAAATAGAGCACGATCGGGATAGTTGCTTCCGTTTCGAGTACTGCCGGAGTTTTGTGGCGCAGGAAAAAGAAGACAGTCGGAATAGCGATGATCGCAAGAAGCAGGAGCGCGCCGATAAGCGCCAGATTTTCGCGCTCGGCAAACCGTTTTTCGAGGCGTTCCACCATGATATCGAGCCGTTTGATCCGGGAAGTGTATTTACGCAAAGTTCCGCGGATTTCCGGGGAAATGTAAGAAAGCAATATGAGTCCGACGGCAATGAAAAGGATGCCTTGCAAAAAAGGGAGCACGAGGCCGAGCAGGCCCAGGATAACGAACAGGATGCCGAGAATCCCGAAGAGCGCCCGTTTCATATCTTTGATGATACTCCTATCCGAAACCTGCTACAATATAACCAATGAGATTCCTTGAGCGGGCGGAACGTTGGCTCCGCCGTAAATTGCAGAACCATCCATTGCTCTATGCCCTTGTGGGCGGCGTTGGCGTCGTACTTTTCTGGCGCGGCGTTTGGCATATGACGGATTTTTTGGCGCTCACCCTTCTTTCGTCGCGCGATGCCGTGACGAGCATCGATTGGGCGCAGGGGATTGACAGTTTGCTGTCGTTCGCCTTCGGCACCTTCCTCCTGCTTTCTACCGGCCTTTTTATTTCAGAGCTCTTGAGCGGCGAGGTCCTGCTTGGGAAGATCAAAAAAGAAGAAACGACTGCGGAGGAAACGGAGGAAACCGTGGAAAAAGAATCATCGGAAATACCGCGCATCGAGCGTGAAGTGCGGCACATTGCCCGCGAGGTGCAGCAATTGGAGAAGGATGTCAGGCGCCGCCCTTAAGCGGTTTTAACCAGTTTGGTTTTTATGGTAGTATGGGACCATATGGTACGCGTTCGCAAAATCATCGGCGTTGCAGCCCTTTTGGCAGTCGTCTTGGCGGCGGGTTCCGTGGTGTGCCTCGCATCCGGCAAGCCGATGGCGCCGGGTTGCGATAACGGCACATCAGGCGCTGCCGCTTGCCCGTTCATGACGGTTTCGGTTCCAGCGGTTGCTGCGCCGATTGCGGGTAGGGAGGTTGCGGCGTTTTTCATGGTTGTGCTTGCCGTCGTTTTTTCCTTCGGCGCCGCTTTCTCGCGTGAACACGCCGGAACAGTATCAGTTGAAAGAATGCATATGGCGGGCGAGCGGTTTTCGGCGCCGCTTTTGAATCCTGTGCTTCAATCTATTTCTTCAGGCATCCTGCATTCGCGCATTTACGAATTTTAAACAGAACCCATCCCAAAACCCTCAACCGCCGCGTCCGTGTCTTGTTTGGCGATTTTGCGGTTGATGATTTTTGAGATGGGTTCAGGGGCCGTCCATCGGCTTCTTTTTTGTTTCTGGTCAGGATATTTTTGTCAGGTTGGAATTATATAAATTCCGGATTCCGGGCTAGTCCCGGGATGGCAGAGGAATAAGGCAGAATACCATGAAAAAAAGATACAACATCAAAGGCATGCATTGTAAGTCCTGTGAAATCCTGCTTGAAAAAAGCATCTCGCAGGTGCAGGGCGTGCGTAAGGTTGAGGTGAGCCAAAAAAAGGGGATAGCGGACGTTGAATTTGCGAACGGCGCGGCGGACGACGAAGGCGTTTTGCGGGCGGTGCGGGCGGCAGGTTATTCGCTCGGCGTTGCGGGCAAGCTCCGCTGGCTGTCGCGGGACCAGGATACGTGGTTGCATATCGTGCTTGGCGCGGCGGTGCTTCTGGTACTTTGGATGTTCGCGGCGCTCTCCGGCTTGTTTGATCGGTTGGGCGGGTCGTTTTCCGCGGCGCCGACCTATCCGATCGTTTTCGTGATCGGGCTTACGGCGGGGATTTCGACCTGTATGGCCATGGTCGGCGGTTTGGTCGCGGGATTCTCCGCGTCGTATGCGGAAAAACACGAGTTCGCGACCCCGTGGCAGCGGTTCAAGCCGAATCTGTTTTTCGTGGCCGGCCGAACCATCTCTTATGCGGCGCTCGGCGGCGCGATTGGCGCATTGGGTTCAGCCGTAAAACTTTCAACGGGGTTCACGGGATTTCTCATCCTCTTGGCCGGGTTTGTGATGCTTTACATGGGCCTGAAGCTGACGGATATCTCTCCGAAACTTTCGAACATGAATTTTACCTTGCCGAAAAAGTTCGGGCAGATATTCGGCGCGCAAGGCCAAGGCGGGGATTACTCGCATAAAGAGGCGTTCATCGGCGGGGCGTTCACTTTTTTCCTGCCGTGCGGTTTTACCCAGGCGATGCAGCTCTATGCGATCACGACGGGCAGTTTCGTTTCGGGCGCGATCATTATGGGGCTTTTTGCCCTCGGTACGATGCCGGGATTATTGGGAGTCGGCGCCGTCACTTCGCTGCTCAAAGGGCAAAAGGCGCGCCTGCTTTTCCGTTTTATCGGCTTGGTCGTTGTTATTTTGGGTGTCGTGAATGTCGCGAACGGGGCAAGCTTGAGCGGGCTTAACATTCCACTGCCTTCATTTGGTTCCCCGGCGGCTCCGGGACAAGCGGGTGCATTGGCGCCGGTCGAAGGCGGCGTGCAGGTCGTCAATATGACGCAGGCAGCGAATGGGTACAGCCCGAATTATTTCACGGTGAAGAAAGGGATTCCGGTAAAATGGGTGATTGATTCGCAAAATGCGTTTACCTGTGCGGCGAGCATCCGGATGCCGGCGTATAACATCGCGCAGTTTTTGCAGGCGGGGCAGAATATCATCACCTTTACGCCGACGCAGGCGGGCACGGTGCCGTTTACCTGCGGCATGGGAATGTACCGCGGCGTGTTTAATGTCGTAGAATAAAATAAGATTGTCATTTTGGGCAACTACCGGCAGATGAGCCGAGGTCCGTTTTTAGAATGTCTAATATCTAATTAATAATTAATAACGAATGTCCAATATTAAATTTCCAACGGACATTCGAGCATTACGCATTCGTTATTAATTAGAAATTATTAATTAGAAATTTTCTAAACTCTGGATCTTGGGCCGAGCTTACCTGCTGGCAGGCCATCCGGGATAACAAAAAAATACCATGAAAAAAATCATATTCGGCATCGGGGGCATGCATTGCGCCTCCTGTGTGCTCCTGAACGAACAAGCCATCAAATCGGTGCCCGGCGTGAAAGACGCAGCGGTGAATTTCGCCATGCGGAATGCGAGCGTTGAATTCGACGAGACGAAAACCGATGAACATGCGATCCATGCCGCCGTGGAACAGGGCGGTTATAAAGTGGAGACGGGCGACGGGCCCATGCAGCACGAACACGCCAAGCGGGAAATGAAAGAAGTGAAATCAAATGCGGTATGGGCGGTATTGCTCGCGGCGGCCACGGCAGCGCTTGCGATGGCGGGCATCCGGTTCGGCATTACTTTTTGGGGGCGGGACGGTTCGCTCTTCGCGCAAATGGTTTTGAGCGCGGTCGTCCTCTTCTGGTTCGGGCGCGAATTCCATATCGGCATGCTGAAGAAACTCAGTCGGTTCCAGGCGGATATGGACACGCTCGTCTCCGTCGGCACGCTCGCGGCATTTGCGTTCAGCGTGTATGGGCTTATTTCGGGCGGCATGGATTTATACTTCGAAACCGGGGCGGTCGTCACGGCGCTCATTCTCCTCGGCCGTTACTTCGAAGCAAAAAGCCGCGGTTCGGCGGGAGCGGCGATTGAGAAGTTGATGCAGCTCGGTGCGAAAACGGCGCACATCGTTCACGGCGACCATGAAATGGAAATGCCGATCGCGGACGTCGAGATCGGTGATATCGTGCGCATCCGGCCGGGCGAAAAGATTCCGGTGGACGGCGTGATCATAAAAGGCAGCACAAGCATTGATGAATCCATGCTCACGGGCGAGAGCATGCCGGTCGAGAAATCAACCGGCGCGGAAGTGTTCGGGGCGACGTTGAACATCAGCGGCAGTTTTGACCTGGAAGCGAAAAAGGTCGGCAACGACACGGTGCTCGCGCAGATCGTGAAGATGGTATCCGAAGCACAGACGCAAAAAGCGCCGATCGAGCGTTTGGCCGATCGCATTTCTTCAGTGTTCGTTCCGATCGTACTCGCAATCGCCTTGGCCACTTTCGCCGCCTGGTTTCTTATCACCCGCGACATCGCCCAGAGCATCACGGCCGCCGTCGCTGTGCTCGTCGTCGCCTGTCCATGCGCGCTTGGTCTTGCGACGCCGACCGCGGTGATGGTTGGAACCGGCGAGGGCGCGCGGCGCGGCGTATTGATCAAAAACGGTTCATCGCTCGAAAAAGGGAAAGCGATCGATGTTGTCGTGTTTGATAAGACCGGCACGCTTACGGAGGGGAAGCCGAAGGTGGCGAGCGTCATGCCGGTTCAGGGCATTTCGGAAGATGAACTTTTGGCGGCCGCCGGAGGCCTCGAAATGCTTTCCGAGCATCCGCTGGCCCGTGCCGTAGTTGAGCGGGCGGCTCTTGCGGCGCGGTCGCTTCCCCATGTCGCCGAGTTCAAAAATATTCCGGGCAAGGGAGCGGAGGCCGTGGCGGATGGTGAGCGGGTGCTCGTAGGCAGCGTCCGATTGGCTGAGGAGCGGGGGATTGTGATGAAGGAGGCGGAAGCGGAAATCAGACGGCTGGCCGGCGCGGCGCAAACGATCCTCGTCGTCGTCAGGGAAAACAAGCTGATGGGATTGATCGGGGTTGCCGATACCGTAAAACCGGACGCGAAGGAAGCGATCGGGGCGCTGAAAAAAGAAAAAGTAAAAACGGCGATGATAACGGGCGACAATGAGGCAGTGGCTTCGGCCGTTGCCAAAACGCTTGGCATCGATACGGTGATTGCGCACGTGCTGCCGCAGGATAAAGCGGCGGAAATCAAAAAATTGCAGGCACAGGGATTGAAAGTGGCGTTCGTGGGCGACGGCATCAATGACGCGCCGGCGTTGGTTCAGGCGGATCTTGGCATTGCAATCGGAACCGGCACGGACATTGCTATCGAATCGGGCGACATTGTGCTGGTTAAGGGCAGCCCTCTTAAAGTCGTTGAAGCGATCGGTCTCGCCCGCAGGACGTTCCGGACCATCAGGCAAAATTTGTTCTGGGCATTCTTCTATAATATTGCCGCCATTCCGCTCGCCGCGTTCGGGTTCCTGAACCCGATGATTGCGGGCGCCGCCATGGCTGCCTCGAGCGTGAGCGTGGTTGGCAACAGTTTGCGGATAAAAAACAGCAAAAAACAGTATAATTAAATCATAAATAAAAGAATCAAAACCATGGAAGAAAATAAAAAAGAACATACATATCGGGCGTGGAAATGGATTCTCGCTGTTTGCGTCGTGCTTGCGGCATTCGGCGCGGGATTTTTCTGCGGAAGGTTCAGCGCATTCTTCGGGATCGGACGGTACGGTTCCTATGGCTATTTCATGGGTCCGTGGATGATGTCTGGCGGTTACGGCTATCCGTCCGGTTACGGCGCGCCGCAACCGCAAACCGTGCCGCCGCCGAATGCCACAGCGACTCCCGCACCGTACTATTATAATTACGGGCCGGGCGGCATGATGCGATATATGTGGAATTACTACTACCCGCAGGCGACCAGCACGCAATAGTTTCTTTCGCCACTCCTGATAAAGAAAGAGCTTTTTCCGGACAATACTATTAAAAAACGCCCCAGGTATCTGGGGCGTTGCGTTTTGATGGCGGAGATCTGTTATTAAAAAAGTTTTTCGATCTTGCGCCGAATGGTTTCGGGTTTTGTCCCGAGCGGCAGCCAGAATTGCGGCGTGCCGTCGTGGATGAACTCGGCAAGATTGCGCTTCCGCTGGCTGATGGTCACGCCGAAGCTGCGCTCTATGGATTTTCCGTCGACGATCTTCCGGACCGTGAAATCCGAGTTAAGGAAAAATCGGTGTGTTTTTTGAAGCGTCAGCACAGACGAAAAAGCTAGATATCATCAAGCTCTTTC
>JAGWKM010000073.1 GCA_028865305.1 Patescibacteria group bacterium
AAAAATATTGTTTTGGGCAGCGGGAGCGTTATGGAGGGTTATTTGCAGGCCCTCTCGTCCTTGAATGTGAGGAGACCGGTGCGACGCCCAGCGCATCGGCTTTCATTTATGATTTCTTAAAATCATCCCTCTTTTGAACAAAGCTTTTGTTTGTTTCGCCTTTGATCTGTGGAATGTCGAGACATAGATTTCCTTGCTCTCGGCACGTTTCATAGCTCCGATATATCTACGAGTTTCGTGCTGGTAGCATCCGATTAAACAATTTGGGCGCCTAATTTCCATAATCAGAAGCCCATGATTGATAAGAAACGGCAACGCTAAAAGCTCAAACTCTTGGAGGGATGGATGTTCCTCAAAAATATGATTGCAGCTATAAGAAGATAGATAGACCCATGGAAAATCCCACCCTAGCGCTGTGAGTACGTCGTTAGGGAGCTCACCAACCAAGTAATTTTCAAGTGTTTTGGCGCGCAACCGTTGCACATCTCTCAAGGTAAGTGCCATGACTAAGAAACCGGGCGTCGGAGACGCGGCGGGATATAGCGATCAAGAAATAGCTTCCCGTCGAGATGCTGCCTTGTTACGCGCTCTCAGTACGCCACCCAAGCTTCATTCAGAAATGAAGCTCGGCAAGGGCAAAAAGGGCGCTGCTGACCCTAAAATCCGCCCGGCAAGTAAGGGGCGTGTTCATAAGGGCAGAACAAAAGACTAAAGAAGGCCCGGCGTTCAACGCCGGGCCTGGCTGGAAAGCAGATTATTGACGGTTGCATGGTGGGTTCAGGCTATGGCGGAGATCGGTTTCGATTTGCAATCGCAAGGAATCATGTCCGGGGACGTGCAAAGTGCAGATGTGCGTGGCCCCGGCGGCTCTAATGCTTTTCCAGCGGTGATGCGTAGCAAGCTCATTGGTGAGACGGCGCGAAAAGTTGTCTGTCTCTCCGACATATATCGCGTTCCAATTGCCATTGATCGCACGGCTACAGAAGATATAGACACCGGGCCGCTCCAAATAAACTATAGGAATCGGATGCAATTGGAACTCGTATCGACGGAGGCTTGCTCCAACCCAGATAACGATAGGAGCAGGGTTGACTAATTGGTTATACTGATTAAGCATATAAACATCCCTTTATATTGGGGTGAAGCGAGATTGCGCCCCAGTGGTTGCTAGGCCGATGGGCGCAATCTCGCAAAATCACTAGATGTAGTGATTCGGTGCGGCATTTTAGATTTTTGGATAGGCAGTGTCTTAGATCGATTATTAATTTTTCTTAATGTTAGGCCGCGCGTGATTTCTACTTTTACGCCATCGCAGAAAAGCCATCGCTTTTTGCTTAAGTGTGATCGGCTTCACGAGGCTGGTTATACATTAACCGTTTTCCTTCCGCGCCTTTGACGGCGATGGTCGCGCGCTCTGCATCTGTTACCTTGCGGTAGTTCCATTTGTGATCCCATTCCACGAGGTAGCGCGGCAAATGAGCTTCGCTGATCGAATGGTGGGTTCCGAAAACGGCTCGTTTCATAAGGCTAAAGCGGCACTCTGCCGTGTTGATATGAGCGAAGCCGCCGAGGCGCACATATTCATTTGCGCTGTGATTGACGGTTGTGTGGTTGTCGAACTCTTTGCCGATTGGCTCGTAAGAGGTTAGTTCATCGGTCATGAGGTGAGACTTCCGGCTGACGGTAGTCACGATCTTTTCGCGAAGCGTTTTCGCTTTGACGTTTGCGACGTGAAAGGAACGGCTTTGTCCATCACGTTCGACAAGCGTCATAACAGTATGCTTTTTGGGCTCCTTCGCGTTATAGGCACGGTTCTTGGCCTTGCCGCCGATCACGGTTTCGTCGCTTTCGACAATCTTGCTTTCGCCGCCAATTGGGCCAGCATTGCTAGGCGTCATGGCTTCGCGGATGCGATGGCAGAGGAACCATGCGCTTTTATAGGTGATGCCAAGCATCCGGGAGAGCTGCAAAGCGCTCATGCCTTTTTTGCTGGCGGCCATTAGATGGAAGGCAAGAACCCACTTGTTCAGCGGGATCTTGCTATCTTCCATCACCGTTCCAACGGTGACGGTGAATGGCTTATTGCATTCGTTGCACCAATAGACGCCGGGGCGGGTGCTTTTGCCTGTCAGCTTAGAAATGCGCTCTGGATCGGCATTGCCGCAATGGCGGCACGCTGGACCGTTCGGCCAATAAAGGTTTTCGACATGCTCGCGTGCCTTTTCGGCGTCTGTAAAAATTGGATTTGTAAGATCACACATGGTTGTATCCTCAATTGAGGATACTCTAGCCGAAGACACATTCTACGTCAAGTATATAGTTGCCGGCCTCTGTGGTAGGCGCGCCGTCCGGTGGTTCAGACAACGGCTCCTTTGAAGGGTCCATCCTCTTCGGGAGCCGTTTCTGTTTCCCAATTATGCACTTGACATAACGGAGACAAAAATGGTTAACAACACAGGACAGGGCGGCGTTCACACCTCTCTTTGCGGAGATGTGTGAAATGCCGACTCCTTGAGCATCGCAGCGTGCATGGCGCGCCAGACATCAGCCGCCAGCATGTCGGCTGGCTTCGTCGCTAATACGTCAGCCAGCATTGCTCCGACGATAACCGCCTTCCCGGCCTCTACCATCTCTCGCGTTGGTTCCGCGATGGCCTTGATCGTCACTTCCGCTGTTTCCTGAAACATCTGCCTCATCTCATCGGCTATTTTGTCGATCATCTCGCTCATTTCAGATTCTCCGGTGTCGGCTCGTCCTCGCGGCTAGTTCAGTTTTGCGCAGTAAATTCCATATCCGCCCCAAATAGGCTTAACGGCGACCATGCCGATTTTGTCGCATTGACGATACATAATTGCTGCATATCCGGAGCTTATGACTGCGAAGATAACTGCGGAAATAGCGCCAGAAACTATCAATCTTTTAATCGATTTTTCGGTCATTTTAGCCTCCTCACAGCTTCGCGACGTGATCAATAGTAGTATCCTCCCCCGATCAAGGTCCCTCCAGCGCTGCCGGGGAAATAATAGCTTGTTCCCGTCCCCGTCCAAATAGATGACGGCCCCATGCTGATATATCGGTATCCGCTCGCTTGGCCTTGGAAAGTCATGAAAGGCAGGATCATATTGCCGCCGAGGGACGCATCGGCAAAATACTGGAATCTCGGATTGCCGACGAGCGT
Source organism: Patescibacteria group bacterium (assembly GCA_028865305.1). Classification (GTDB taxonomy): domain Bacteria; phylum Patescibacteriota; class Minisyncoccia; order UBA6257; family 2-01-FULL-56-20; genus REEB161. The sequence continues at coordinate 3,179 of JAGWKM010000073.1, forward strand.
CACGGTGATCCGCTGCCCGTTGGCGCCGCCCGTGTCTTGGATAAGGCCGCCGGTCTGTGTCAGATAGTGATATTGGGCACCCCCGGCGATCGTGTAGTTATCGGTGATCAGGACCATTGCGCCGGGGCTGTCGGCGGCGATCTGGGCGGACGGCGCCGGGCCAAACACAACGCCGTGACCGATTTCCATCATCCCGGTGTTGCCGTTGATGAGGTCGAAGCCCCAAGATCCGGGATTGCTCAGGGTGCAATTCTCGACCACGAAATTTGCGCCGAGGGCGCCACCGGCCGTCGCGATCGGGCCTTGCGCAAACGGGGAAAGCGAGCCGGGCGAGCTGATCCCGCCGCCGCTCCCGCCGCAGTCAACGACCACGGTCCCGGTGCCGCGGAAGGTGGTGATCAGGATGGGCGAATTATCGACCTGGCCAGCGACGCCCTGAACCGTCACCGTGAAACTGACAATGTCCCAGGAATTTTGAATCAGGTTGATGCAATCGCTGAAATGCCGCTTCGGTGATCCGGCCGACCCATCATTGTTCGGCGAACCGGAGACCGTGTTAACATAGCAGGTCACGTTCGAATTTAGCTGCATCGTCGCCGCGTGCGCGCAGCCATGAGAGAGCCCAAAAATAGAGCCAAGAAGCAAAGACAATCCTGTAATTTTCATGGTATTGTTTCTTTCCAAATGAGTTACTTTTCTTCAAAGTCCACCATTCTATGAGATGAATATATTATTATTTTTGAAAAATAAGCCCCTTTAGTATTCGGATGAACCCATATTGTTGCAGGGCTATTATCGCCTATCGGCACATCTGATGGCGTCCCAATAACCACTTGCCCATGCTCAACTGAGATTGATCCCCCATCTTCAATGACGACCTTCCCAGGCAAGAGCACGCTTTGCCGCCCGGCAGCAAATGCCACTACGCTAAAAACGAGGAACATACCAGTAAGCATAATATTTCTTTTATCAGTGATCTTGTCGGCGAAGTTCATTTCATTTCCCTTTCCAAATTTCCGAATACCGATATTGATGGATCGAGCGGGCCGGACGCTACACCGGCAAGGACAGGTGGATTTTGCACACGCCATCATCTCAGCGGGCTGCACCCCGATCGACGATAGAGACCCTGATCCGCGTTCCATGCAGGTCGGTAGTGTCTCTGAGACACTACCCCGCTCCATCATGCTTCGCAGTTTCCAATCTTCCCGAAGCTCTTTTGATTTCAATGGTGTTTTTGGTCATAGTTTCCAAAAAATCGTAATGTTTTCAAGCGATACAGCTGACTCTTAATCAGCGGGTCCACGGTTCGAGCCCGTGTGCGCCCACCATCGAAAACAATCACTTAGATCATATCCAGCCGGAACATCGACCGGCAGTTTGCCGCTTGGTTTGCTATCGGCGTTCATTTTTCGTGCTCCGCGCGGCTTCCAGCTTGGCGATTGCAGAACGGCCGAGCGCCTCGTCCCGGTGAAAATAATGGGTGTCCAAAATCCCCCGGATTTGGCTCAGACTGTGGCCGGTGATCGTCGCAACTTCCGCTTCCGTGCAATCGGCCAGAAACAGCCGGAGAACGGCCGTTCCGCGCAGATCATGAAATGTTAGGCCGGACACGCCAGTGCTTGCGCACGCCTTTGCCCAAGAGCTATGGAAGCCATCTGAGGTCCACGGCCTCCCGCGCGTGTTGGTGAGGATCAGCGGGCCTCGTTTTTCCGCAGCATCGAGCGCTGCTTTCAGGGGCGCCCCAACGGGGATCGAGACACGGCGCCCCGTCTTGGATTGTTTCAGCCGGATGGTCTTGCCATCGTAAGCCGACCATGCGAGCCGCAAGAGGTCGCCCTGGCGCTGTCCTGTCCAAAGCGCGAGAAGGAAGGCCAGCCGCAGAGGAGCTGAAGCGCATCTCAGGAATGCTTCTTCGTCGGCCTCGGTCCAGACGCTTTCTGCCCGTGAGCCGCGATAGAGACGGCCGCCGCGCGTGCATGGATTGGCCGCCGTAATGCCGCGATCATGCGCCCAGGAAAGCACCCGCGCGAGCACCGACCATGAATAATCCGCGTGCCGGCGCGATCGCTTGGCAATGTGATCGCGCCAGTCCAGGAAAATCCCGCGCGCCCGTCGCTCGGTCAGCCCAGCGAGCGGGAAATCGCCAAATTCCGCGTCGATGCCCCGGATGATTTTCCGATAGTCGCCTTGCGTGCGTTGGGCGAGACGAATGAATTCTTGAGAATCCTGGAAAC
>JAGWKM010000347.1 GCA_028865305.1 Patescibacteria group bacterium
TTGCTGGCGACGGTCGAACACGCGCGCGCCCAACCTGTTATATTTCCCGTTGAGAGATTCACCGCCGGCGCGCACGTGCCGGATGGGCAACCGGAGACCTCGACGGAATTGAAAGTAACCCAGCCGAGATTGTCAGACCATGCATAGCCGGAGAGCGCGCCGGTTACCGATTCTTCCGACACGCCGTATAGAGCGCCATTGGAAGCAATGCCGCTGAAGCTAATCCATCCTGTACTATCGGACCACGCCCAGCCGGTAATGGGCAGAGCGCTCGCCGCCACGGTGCACGGTATCATGAAGCTCCCGAGCACGAATGCAAACGACGCTAGAAAGAATGCGCGCGATGATTGATTATATAATCGAGAATCCATTGTGCGGTCTGACGCTTATTTCGACACCTCCGCCTTAAGCGGCTCAATATCGGCACGCACAGCTTTTGCTTCCCAGTTAAATTTCTGTGACGAATCCGGATTAGATGAACGAACAATAAATTTTCCGCCCCTGATCTGTGTGCCATCTTGTGTCTCTATCCACAATACATCGCCACCATCAATATTTGTAAGGAGCACGGTGCGACCGTCCTTCCGCGTAAGCGCTTCAAAATATACTGGAAGCGTAATTTCTACGCGACTGTTTTTGAGCTGTCCCTCACCACGGTAATAAACTGCCGCTTCCGGCCCTTCAAGCGAAGTGTGGATAAGATATCGATGTTCCGGATCAAGCGGGTCATCAATCCTGAAATTTTTTGTCTTCCCATATATATTCCCGCTCGAATCAATGGAGGCATTGATTCCTTGAAAGAAAATGCTTTTGCCGTTTCCGTCAATATGGGCATTGGTGTCAGTCCAAATGGTTAATTGAGGTCCGATGCCGACATTGCCGGAGGAATTAACGGTCATACGAGTCGCGCCATTTGTACTAAATCTGATATTTCTCGCACCGTACGCTTCAACAACCGTCTCGTTAGTGAAAGGGTCGTGGTAAAAAGCCGCAAGCGACGTAGCGCCCGATGAGATTCCAAAACCCGGGTAACCGGATGTGGTTTGCCCCATTCCCACCGCCCTTCCGCTGTTAAATCCGCTAATCACCCC
>JAGWKM010000348.1 GCA_028865305.1 Patescibacteria group bacterium
GCAGCGAGAAAGAAAAGCGGGCAGGCAGGCGAGCGGCTCATCGATACACCCTACTCGCGTCAAGGCGGCTACCGCACTGATCAAAACGACAAATGAGCTGCAGCCACCGGTGCGCGCCGGCTCGATCGCTCGGTGTCAGATCCATGCCAAGCGCATCATGCGCTGCAGCACAAGCACAAGATGTTGATTTTGGGAGGGGTGATTTGAATATGAGAAATGCTAAGTCATTGATTTTTATAAAATCGTGACTGCCCATACTGGACCTTATACGAGAAGTGTTGTAATACAATGATATGGGAAATGATTTAGGCAATAGCCAAAGACGGCATCGACGCCCAATCCTTGCCGTTCTAAAATCAAAAACAGCAGACAGATTTCACAAGAAATTACAATGGGATGGAGAGTGTCTCATTTTTATGGGAACGCGAAATTGCCGCGGATATGGCTTTGTAGATGTGATGACCAATGGCATCCGAACACCGATTCTTACTCACCGGCTTGCATGGGCGCTCGCTCACGGGGAAGACCCTCCAGACGATCTAATGATCTGTCATCGTTGCAATAATCCACGTTGTTGCAATCCGGATCATCTCTATTTGGGTACAGCTCAGGACAATTCTGATGACATGGTAAGTGCTGGACGCCAAGGCAAAGGAATGCTTGGACGCCGCGGATCTGACCACCCGCGAGCTCACAAACAAGAACGTCGTGAAGAGATTTTATCCTTGATTCGCAATCGTTTAGAAAACGGTGAAGGATTGAATTTTCTTCGTATAGATCGAGAAACTGGCATTCACTACGGCACCATAGCTCGATGGTGGCGCGAGGCCGGCGAGAAGTGACCGTCCCCATAATCCGGAGGGCCGGAAGAATCGCGTCGGGACGCGGCGATCTCGAACAAAATCGCCCCCCTCATCTATACGCCAAAAAAAATCCGCCCGCACCTGTAGCATCTACATTGACATGTCTGATTTAACGTGGCGAAGTCACTATCGATGCAGCGGTGCTGAAAGCGGAAGCACAGTGAGGCCGTGGATCGGCAATGAAGCGGCGTAGCGGATTTCGTAGGCTAACAGGTAAGCTGCCTT
>JAGWKM010000349.1 GCA_028865305.1 Patescibacteria group bacterium
GTTGCCAATCCATCCGCCAAATCGTCCTGAAGTTGGAAGTCTGGACGGACGTAAATCTGATGTTTCTCGCCGGCCGAAATGTTTAAAGCCGCATTCCCGGCCGCATTGAACACTTCCTCGCTTAAAACATATTTTCCCGCCGCCAATCCAGCGCAGAAATTAGGGACGTTGAAAACATGGTATTGGCTTGTGGTATCAGGCGTTGAGACGGCTTCGGCAAGCTTGGTGGCTCCGGTTGCGGTGTTTTCCGTGATAGTCAACCGGATAGCCCATCCATCGCTCGGAAGATAATCCGGCAGGTTGCGCTGGAAAAGAAGCGTATCGCCGACCGTAAAATCGGCTGGTTCGCGCCATTGAATTGTTTCAGACATCTACATATAATCAAAGTCAAAAGCCCCAACCGAACATAATTCGGTTGGGGCTGTGCTATCCGCAATAATTCCAGCCGAGCCTCGCCCATCCCTGCCGTGCCCTGCCGAGGCCATCCATGCCATGAACTGACACGCATTACCCGATCTGATAATATCGAACCGGGTTAAATGTTATCAACCGAAAATCTTCCATACCTGGGACGCCAATCTCCAACGCCGACGAATCTTCCAGCGGATTCCATAGCAGATTTAACCTGTGTTTCTTCGACCACAGTTTCATCATAGACGATCTTGACCGTCGCTTCCCATTTCTGGAACATTGGTCGAACACGCAGATTCTTGCTCGTTCCAATTTTTACCATCGATTGGTGGACAAAATTCTTGTCGTCGAACAGTCCCGCAACGTCACGCGGGCCGTCGTATTCCAACTTGGCATCGCCTTCGACAAAGACGGCGGACTTGAATGCTTTTCCGAGCTTGTATTTCTTGGCACCTTCCTCGATGACGCGCTGCATCATCATATCAGGAATATGCGGGCCGACTTCCGAGTTCCAATATATTCCGCCGAAGAATTCCCGCTTCCCGATTTCCTCGATGTCCGCGTCCGTTTTTCCGCGTTTCCCCGTCAGCTTCTTCAGGTCTCTCGCAAACGGGTCGAGCGGATTGGCCAGCCGACCGTTGTGCATCAATAGAGGCGTTAATGATTTGAGTTTGAG
>JAGWKM010000350.1 GCA_028865305.1 Patescibacteria group bacterium
TGGTCGGTTTTGATTACGGAGAGTTTGAGTTTTTTGATGGGCATAAAATTGAATACGCTTTTTTGTTCGACCGGAAAGCGATTGAAAACCGGACTTTGTTTCGCTCCTCGGCGTTACACTCCCAGCTTGTCGGCAACTTCACCCCATTGCGCGGGCGTTAACTTGTCGTGATCGGCGTCAATGGCGTCGGCGGCGTCGTAGTATGGCGCGGCTATATCCGCATCTTTCTTGCCCGGATTCTTTTTTTTCCACGCAACCCAAACCTCCTCGCGCGTTGCGGTGCGCTTCACGCCTCCGGCGGTCTTGCGGCTCGCAGGCTTTGCGACGTTGCGCGGCGGCGGGCTATCTGACGCCATTTCCGGTTCCGGGTTAAGTTCCGGGTTGCTGTCATCAGCAGCAGGCTTAGATACGGCCTGGGCAGGTTTCTTGCCAGTGCCGCTACCAATAGCCTTGAGTTTGGATGTAAGTCGATTCAGCAGGTTTTTTCTTGCACCTGCTTCCATCGGATCGGCTTGCGGCATTCCGCCGCCGCGCGGGTTGAGCCATTTGACAACCAGCTTCATTTTGCCCTCGTACTCCTCATGGTCACAATCGGCATCGAGTTCGACGGCGCTGGTATCCAACGACTCAACCTCAAACACATCCACAGAAGTCCAATCGGGGAAACATAACCGCATCCGATCAATGGATTTTGTTTGAATGGTTTCGCCGTCCTTGCCGAGAAAATTGATATTGCAAATCAAATTCACCGGGCCGTCGGGTGTATCCAATGTTAGCGGCACGCGCCAGTAATGCGCATCGCTCGATTGCGATTTTTGGACAAGGATTTGTCCGTTTGTTTTTGCCGGGTAAATTCCCGGCGGTGGCAGGTTACTCATTTTGTATCTTTCGTTTTTTTGTTTCGTTGTTTGGTTTTTCGTTATCCGAAAATTTCAGGCACGATCCGAGCGGGAATGTGAAATTCCTTTTCCTCGTCGAAGAAAACGAATGACGTTCCCGCCGCTGCATGTTGCGTGATAGTGACGCGGCGATTCGCATTCCGTTTGCGGTGAATGCCGACGCCGTGCAGGGTTTCCAAAGCGGTAT
>JAGWKM010000351.1 GCA_028865305.1 Patescibacteria group bacterium
GAAATCGTAAAAGTCGTAGCTGTTTTCGAAGCGATAATGAACCGGCGGCCGGAAAGAATGTCGGCAGACAAAGGCAACGTGAAATTGAATTGAATTTCATCCCCATTGTTCCAGGTCGAAGGAACTGCTGCCACGGTCACAACTGCCGGGTTTGCCGTACTGATGCTCACCAGCGGCACAACATCCGGCGTAAAGACCGCTCCGGTGGCCGAGTAGAACCGCGCGAAACCGGCCGTGAACTCGATCTCGAACGGATTGCTTTGGCTAAACGCGAATGTCATTATCCGGGCTTTTTGGCCGCGACGGCTATTGCCCATGAAAATGAAGCCGGGACGGCGCGTCCACGCCTTGTTTCGCAGCGGAAAGCCGTTGAGGCTGGCCTGCATGGCTGTTTTGTATTGCGGATCGTCCATGCGACCGCGGGCCGCGGGAGACCACTCCCCGCCTAGGAAATCGGTTTGGACAAACGAGGCGCCTGCCATCGGTTACCACCTGACCGACAAATAATCGTCCTCAGGCGGCTCCGTAGGTCCGGTTTCGATCCCATTAACGATCCGGCCCTCCGTCATGAAAAGCTTGTATTCGGACGCGATGGCCTGGAGCTTGGCCGCGGACTGGGTCAGGGGTTCCGCTACTTCCATCGCGATACGCGCAGCCAAACCTTCTACAAACATCGAATCAAATAGCGTGGTATCGCTCACATCCGCCACGAAACGGAACACGAGCGGGTTACCCGTCATCGAGATCAAGAAATTGTTTTCAAACGTGAAATCGTCGTACAAGAGACCTGTCGGGCCGCCGAGAGTCGTGCGGGAACCAGCCTTCGGGTCCTGTGGCGCTTCGCGCAAGTATCCGTTCGGCAAAATGAATATGTTGCGCGTGCGGTTTTCTTCCGCAGGTCCCGTACCCGACGGATACGAAATATCCGTTTGTGCCAAGGTGGCGGTGTTCAACTGAACCCAAGGTTCAATCACCTGCGCCGGCGGAGAGGCTGCCTGCGCCACCCATGCCGGGGTACTAGTCTGAGTCCACCACGCCGTGTTGACTGTACCATCGGCATTCAGGGGATTGTGATTGAGGTTACC
>JAGWKM010000352.1 GCA_028865305.1 Patescibacteria group bacterium
ATGAATTGCAAATGTGTTTTTCCCACCTTGTTTTCTTATTGGCGTTTTTGTTTATTTGGGCGGCAAACCGCACATTCCTCATCGTGCTGTACGTCATCTTCATTTCCGTTAAGTTACCCTACGTGACGTTGCACATGTTGAACGCCATGACAAGTGTAATGATAGTTCAAGTGGGTGTTTGGGTACATACGCAAAAGATCAAACTAGCTTGATGTACACGTTTTTAACATTTTTTGATTGTAATTCACGAATCATGTTCATAGAACCGGGTGTGCCGCCAAATTTCATGATGACGATTCCCGCTTCAGCGATGTCGGCCATCAGGGCGTTTCGTATGGGACCGGCAGCCTTGCCGTACTTTCCCCAGTTCGCAGGGAACCGAACGATGCGTATGCCGTTTGCTTTGGCCCACTTCTCGGCAGCGGCGTCCACCCCCATGGGGCAAGCCCCCGAAAGAAGTTCGGTTATTTCAAATCCCGAATCTTGTATTGCTCGTTCGACGATACTTTGGTCCACCAAGTCTCTGGAGCCTGCAACCACCACCCTCATTTTGGAAATGTGCACAATTTTATTCATGTTTCGAGACGAGCGCGGAGTAAAATACAAATCTCTGGGTATCTGGAGAAACCCACGGCGCGTGAAGTATCCGTGGTTGGCAGCGGACGAAGGCCACCCACGCACGCAGCGGCGCCGAACCCATCCGAACGACGGTTCGGAACCCGAGTTGGGTTTCCGCCGGGCGGAGCACCCATATGCGTGGGCCAGGGATGAATTCGGTTGGGACATGAACACCGATTTTTGGGCGGGGCGTGTGCTCCTTAAAGTCATGATCCCCCCACAAATGAACCCGGATAGTTTATTGGCTTGGGAAGTCGTTGCGCCAGGGTTTCACAGCTACGCCAACCTCTGGCGAGACGCCACCGGCGAATTAGCCGAGCAGGTTCGGGCAGCATGGCATTACGCGGACGATGCTGGCGAAGGGTGTGTGCTGAAAGGCTATGTGGTGGGTGTCCGGGTGGAAATAGGCGTCAACGTGAAAATAGCCACGGTGCTCTTCCAGTTGAGGGACCCTGTTTTGCGGTACA
>JAGWKM010000353.1 GCA_028865305.1 Patescibacteria group bacterium
TCGGTGAAAGATTGCCCGGAGTTCCGATGACATTTGCTAAAATGGAGGAAATACGAACAAGTCTTGAGAAGAACAGCCAACAACCCGCTGCCGTAAAAGAAGTTCAATATTTGGCCGGAGACACGATTGTTCACATGGGCAACGTGATGCCGGTAACGCAAGAGGAATTGAAGGAAGGTTTGGATGAACTGGTGGAACTCGGCGTTTTGGGGATGTGCATGGATGTCCGTTGCCCACGATGCCGAATGAGGCACTGGATTGGCATAGACGATCTGCGCCATGCCGGAACATGCCCAGGATGTGGATCATCCATGTCGGTAATTCCTGAAACCTCGTGGAGCTATGATTTGAATCCTCTCGTCCGCCATTGTGTGAACAGCCGCGCGCTTGCGGTCTGGCAAGCGTTGGCGGAAGTGGCGCGCCATTTGGGTTCGTTTTTCTTCACTCCAAGCGCGGAGCTGTATTTTGCCCAGGCAATCAACGGGGCCGCCAAAAAAGAAGTGGATGTGCTATGTGTGTCGGATGGCAAGCTCCTGCTGGGCGAAGTGAAGGAAGGAACATTGCATGAGAGTGATTTTCTTGAATTTGCGGCTATTGCCGCCGCAATCCGGCCTGACCGCGCGGCGATGTTTGTCAATGCAGAGCAATTTGATTCGAGTGCGGAAACATGGTTCAAGCAATTCAGGGAGCGGCTTGCAAATTTGAAAATCCGGGGCGAATTATTTTGCCTCCCAAATTATTGAAAGGCAGTCAGTGCAGGAAGGCGGAATGTAGAAGATTCAATTCCAGCGAGTCCTTTCTTTGTAGGATGGAGAGGAACCACCCGATTGCGGCATGATTACGTTACGTTCTGCCGCCGTCAACAAACGCTTTTTATCCATCTTGAGCATAGCCAGCGTAGCATCACGATGCGAATCCTCCGCAAGCAAGGAAGCGTAAAGCAAGTGAATCGGATAAACTGTGCCACTGCCAAGTTGGGCGAAACGTTCTGCATCAGCGAATACCCGCTTCGCCGCCGGATTCCGATGCAATCGTTGTGATACGTCCAGTGCGAACCTCGGTTCGGGAGCAGCGCACCGCAGGCG
>JAGWKM010000074.1 GCA_028865305.1 Patescibacteria group bacterium
AGCGCAGAGCTGGACGCTTAGGCGTGGCCTCAATCCCGCTGCACACCGAGCCGTAGATCACTGAAAAAACACCTTCCCCTCCATTTCAAGGAGTCCGCAAAATCTCATTTTAGAATTATCGCCAAATCCTATAATCGCCGACGGAGAATTATTCCCGACGCGAGGCTTCCCGTCCATGCCGCAAAAAGAGATTCTTCCGCGAACGAAAAAGATTACCGAAGCGAGTGGAAAAATCACCTCATGCCAGAGCGCGGTATCCGTCCGCGCAGGGATAAGCGCGATACCGCAGCCGCGATGCGCCGCGAGCTTCTTTATCCAAGCTCCCTGCTCTCGTCCATAAGGCGGGTTGAGCCACACAAAACCTTCCCAATCAGCTTTAAGGCCATCGTCTGGCAAAGAGATCATCTTTTTCGCCGTAGGCCACGGCATCTTTGGCGCGGCGCAGGGATCAATGTCAAACGGCCCAAGCGCGTCAATGATGTAGCGCGGCGTGATCCAGGTGTCGGTCGTCTTTTCCGTCCGCGAAAAGTAGCGGTTATCTGTTTGAATCTCTGTCCTCGCCATTATTTCTCCACCGCGAAACTTTCTTTGAAGAAGTCGGCGAACTTCTCTGCGCCATACGCGCCTTTCGTCAGATCAATAATCCCTGAAACTTTTATCGTCTCAGGGGTTTTCCTCGCCTCCATCCACGCCCGGACGCCGCCTTCGCAAGCTCCCGTGATTGTTCGGTAGGCGCGGATTGCGTCCCGCTTGCTGACTTCCTTGTCAAGAGTCCAAGCCTTAAACTCGGAAGTATCTCGATTGCCAATCTTGTAGAGCAATCCATCCCGAGCTTCTTTCAACGTCTTGCCGTGTGAATACGCTTCGCCATCGGTAACGAGATAAGAGACTTCTGTCCTGCCGCAAATGATCACGCGCGAGACTGGCCCGCGTTGCGACACGATCCGCGCCAAGACGCCATCAGCGAACGAGAATCCCGAAGCCGCGAAACTTGCCAGTAAAACGGATTGGCACTTTTTGGCGACAGTGGAAGTTATTTCAGTTCCAATCTTTTTTGCTTTTTCGTCGTTATGTCTAACATTTCTCGGCGCGGCCAGCTTCGCGCTTCCCCGCACGTCTACCGAGCCGCCGACGGATTCGAGCTTCGGCGCGGCCAGCTTCGCGCTTCCCCACACGACTACCGAGCCGCCGACGGATTCGAGCTTCGGCGCGGCCAGCTTCGCGCTTCCCCGCACGTCTACCGAGCCAGCTATTTTTTTGTAAGAACAGATGACATCCTCCTCAATAATAACCAAGTCGCCCTCAAAAACTTCATTATTTTCGTCCATTTTTTCTCCTTTACAGATCGCCCAAAATTTTGTGCGCCTCGGCCATCAAGCCAATTTCCTCAAATGTCGGTGGCGATGAGAATTCGATCTCGCGGCTTATCAGTTGCGCCGCGCGGCGGACGAAATCTCTGCTTACCTCGACTTTATGACCTTCGCGATCCCACGATCCCACGAACGGGGTATCGTCGGGCAACTCGCACTCAAGGTTCTGGCAGAGTTCGCAACGGCCTTGAGGCTCCGTGTTCGCGCGTCTTTCCGCTCTCGCTACGGCTTCGCTGTCTGACATGGCTCTTTTCTCCTTTTTTATGCTTGGACACCGCCGCGCGAAATGACTTCCGCGCGCGTGTTTTCTAAAATTGTTTGGAGCGCGGCAATCGAAAAGTGCGCCTCGCCTCTGGCGATTGACTCAAGATTCTCGACGCGCTCTTTCCCAAAAATATCAACGTGATATTGGCGATACAGCGATCTGTTCATCTGCTCGCCCCGATTGCACGCCACGCAAGCCCACACGACGTTTTCGCGGACAAACCTTGTGGCATCCCCGCGCATCTGCGGGATGATGTGGTAAGCGATAGAGCCAACGCCAAGGCAATGCTTCGCTTTCTTGATCCGGCAATCGCGTCCGTTTTTCGCCGCATCCAATAGCCCAAGATTCCTAACAATGCGCCTCTTGAGTTCCTGGCGGTTTGAAACTTTGCGAATCGGGATCGTCCGTTGTGGCGTCTTTGCCCGCGCCGCGCGCTTTTCCCAACGCTTCTTAAGCGCGCCGGGCTTGATCTTGATTTTGGAATACCAGTAGTTCATCGCGATCTGTTCAGGTTCATTTCCACCATTCTGCGGCGATCTATTGAGCGGTAGATCGCCCCTATGACATTGACCAAATGCTTGATCTTCCGCGTGCGCTCCTTGATCATGATCTTCCGCTCAGCGGCGGTAAAATCCGGGAACTCTCTGCGAACCAGGATCACGGACTGCGCCTCGCTTTGGACAAGGAAGCTCTCAGCGTCGGCGAGGAGATCGGCGGCGTCGCGGCCCATATCAAGAGCGGTGGACATGTCATTCTGCCTCGCGCCTGGATCAGTTGGGATCGGGCTCTTGGCGTAGTCGATCAGCCGCTGCCGCAGATGTTCGGTGCTTATGAGCCAATCTTCCAAATCTTGATCAGGCATAGTCCCAGTAGACTTCGATTCCAGGAATGTCGCTCTTATCCTTGAGGGCGCGCACGACTTGGCCGACGGACTTTTCATCCACGGCCAAATATTTGCGCGGCACTATGTTTATATCCTTGACGCGGAATTTCCACGCCTTGCGGATCGCCGTGTCGGCTTTTGGAGTTTCCTTCCTGACGATCACGGGCGCGACATTGAGCGGCTCCGCGATGATGGCGTCCGCTTCCTCAGCGTTTCCGCTCTCCTCAGCCTTGACCGCCTTAGCCAGGGCTTCTTCTTCCGCGCGCCTGCGCTCTTCCTCGCGCAACTCGGCCTCTTTGCGGCGGCGTTCCGTCTCTTGCTTCTCCTGCCAAGACCCCATCTTGATCTTAAGGAGCTTCCGCGCGTCTTGCACGGGCTCAAGATGCTTTTTCTCAGCTGCGGTAACGGCGCGATGAGCCTCGAACGCTTTTTGCTTCGCGTCCTTAAACGTCTCAATGATGTCCGTCTCAATCTCGCGCAGAGAAACGCACAACCTGTCTGCCGCGACATAATCATCGTTGCTTGCGATAAGCAACGCTTTGGCCGACTCATGGACGGATAAGGCGCGGCTGTCAACGATTTCCGTCTGTGGGATTAACTCGCCCGTTCCAATCATAGACCCTCCTTCCAATTTGAGATTGCCAACGCGGCCAGGAATACGTCCCGATCCCCGTCGTCGTCGTAGAGCTTGGCCGTGTATCTCCCGTCGCCGGAGAGATAGACGCCCATCCTGTGGCACTTCTTGCCGACCAAAATTTGGTAGCCCGCGAGTTGGATCGCGTGCCATTTTTGCGGCGTGCCCGTCTTGATATCCAGGATGTAATCCGCGCTACGGAAATACCACACGCGATCCGGCGTGCCCTGGAAGCCGTAGCGTTCGCTCCGTAAGGTTTGCTCAATGCCACCAAAATCCTCATGTCCAAAATCAAAGGCCCAACTCCTGAAAGACGCCCAAGCGTCCAAGTGGCCTTGCGCTCCAAGACGCTCAACGTCCGTCATGTTAAGTCTGTTCTCGTCGTAGTATTTGCAAAGCAGATGGACGTTCGTCCCGAACTCAGCCGCTTGCGGCGTGAAAAATCGCGCGTCAATGAGTCCGGCCGATTTCAAAATCTCGGTAACTCTTGGCAATGTTTTAGTCGTCATGTTTTTTTCGCCCCGTCATTTTAAGCGCACGGGGCCACGCGCTTCCCCAGCTCCTAGGCTTGAGATTCTTGCGCGACCTCTGCCAAGTTTGCGGACGTGATGTTGAAGTAGCGTCCGTTTTGAACGAACTTAACCTCTAGCGGAATTTCTTTTGCGGCGGCTTCGCGGGCCAATTCCGCAATCGCGGCTTCAAACGTGCTGTAGAGCGTCCCTTGCGGATGCTCGACGGCAAACTTCGTGTATTCCTTGCCGCCCTTACTGACGCCATTATAGACCTTGACGCCGCTTGGGATGAACGTAACGCTTGCCTCGTTCGCCGCGGTCGGAGCGGTTGGAGTCGGCGCGGGCTTTTTCTCAGGAGCATGATCTGCCGCCGGATTATCCACCGATCCCATTTCATCATCCGTATAGACGCCGGAGAGTTCAGATGGGAACGCGCGGCGCAATGCAAGAGCTTCCGCGCACTTGGCTATCATGACGTGCGGCTTCTCTGACCATATCTTTGTTGGGACGCCTTCTTTGGTTTTCGCGGCATACTCTGAGTAGTGCGCCGTCGCCGAAACCTCGTGCCATTCTCCGGCGGCGTATTTCTTAACGTGCGCCGTCGCGGAAATGACTTGCCCATCTTTCTCAACGAAGGACGGCTCTTTTCCTGGCGCGTATTTCCCCGTTCGCTCCGCGATGAGGCGAAATCCGTCAATCCCGATTTGGATCGCCATCACATCGCGTTGCTGGCTTGAGTCCCAACGCTTGACCGCGTGGGCTTGCCGCGCCAGCGGGTCAAGTCCCATGTGCTTGCAAGCGTAAATGAATAGCGCGAACTCGTCATCCGACGCGCCCCTACAGATCGTGCGCTTGATGAGCGACACCTGATCTTTTGTGAACGTCATTTGCGGCAACGTCTCGCTTTTTTCTGCTAACTCTGTCCCCATAACACCTCCTTTAAGATTTCAGGCTCCGAACTTCAAAGAGATCTCCAAGATGCGGATGCGCCGCAATCAAGAGACGCGCATAGCGGGAAACGTAAGAGTTGTTGATCTTGTAGTCCCCGACTTTCTCGACGCTAGTTTCCCACCTGATGCGCTCCGCGATGGCCTTAGCCCCAATCCTGCGAGCCCCAGCCTGATGCGCCCGCTCCGCGAACTTGCGGAATAAATCGTAGACGGCCGGATTGCGCTCGTGAAAATTCCTGAACCGCTCGTCAAGAGTGCCAGAAAAAAGATCGTGCTGGATCACGGAAGCGGCCTCCACTCGAAGCGATGCTTGTCCATAATGCTCTTGATGTCCGACTCTGCGAAGCGGGCGAGCTTGCGCGAGTGCCCAGAGCTTGCCGCGCGCGTGAACTGCTCTCCGGCTTCGCGCATAAAGCTCGCGGCGCGAATCTCAAGGCCCTCCTCTTGGCCCAATAGGGCCGAAAGCACGCCTGGATTTTGGCAATCGCCAACCCATCCTCCGGGGCTCCGGCGAAACTTAACCACGACCCCGGCGTGCTCTGCGGTGCGCCGTCTAACGTCTATGTGCCACTCAACCGCGCAAGTCAAGCGCGCGCTTTCCCACGCTTTGGCGATGGCGGCTTCGTAGGCTTCCCGCGCCGGAGCCATGGCGGCTTCGTAGGCTTTCCGCGCCGTAGCCTTGGCGGCGTTGTAGGCTTCCTGCGCGGAAATCATCCTGGGTTGCAAAGCGTTTTTGTTCATTTCTTG
>JAGWKM010000354.1 GCA_028865305.1 Patescibacteria group bacterium
ACCGTACCTTCCTGCGCCAGCGCCGGGAGTTCAATCTGATCCAATCTTTCCCGCAAGCGCGTGGATTCAACGGGCCACGGCGCGCCGCCCATTTGAATTCCCGGCAAACTTTCCGGATTGGGAACGGTCGTTACATTTTTTTGTGAAGCGCGGGCGCCCATGACAAAAAGCGCGATAATTGCAGCTGCGACGCCTCCAATCCACAAAAACTCTTTCCAACCTCGATATGCGCGTAAAATGTTTTTCATAGTTAATCGGTAATATTAATTTCAGCCAGCTTCGATCCCATGCTGCACGTGATGTTGACGACGCCGGTTTCCGTCGGAGTAAATGTATTCGTGCTGACAGTGCCGTTCATGGGAATCGTGATGTTGTATTTCGGTATGACCCATATCGACATGCAGCCGCCGAGCGGAACTTTGTCGTTGATGGTCAATTCAATCGGCACTCCCTTTTTCGCGGTGAGAGAATTCGGATACACGCCGCGCTCCTGCGAAACTTCAATGGAAAGCTTCTGGGTTTTCGGACAAACAGCAACGGCGGGATTACATGGAGACGTGGGAGTATCAGTTGAAGCTTCGACTTTTGCCCCGGCGATTCCCGATGTGTTCGGCACCACGACGAACTCCGAACCCGGCGTCATCATGCCCATGCTGCAATTGAACGGAATGGAACCTGTCTGTGTGGGCGTAAAAGTGATCGTCGTGATTCCCTGGGGAAGCAAGTATTTGCTTATGCCCAAAGACGGCATGACGATGACCCTGCCGCATCCGATCGCACCCGCGCCGTCAATCTGCCATTCGACCGGCACTCCCGCGACCACGGTAAAGCGATTCGGGGAATAGGTGTATCCGCTCACGGTCATTTTTACGATTTGTTTTCCATCCACGATTTGCGCTTTGACCGCGGCTGTTTGGCCGGTATTGCCCGATCCCAGGGCAAAGATCGAGGCGAGGTTGAAATCATAACCGGCAAGCGTCAAGCCGTTATTGATGTTGAATAGCGAGAGCATCACGATTAGAACCCCGGCGAACTGCAGGAAATACTTCTGCGCCTCGCCCTTGACGAAACTGGAAA
>JAGWKM010000355.1 GCA_028865305.1 Patescibacteria group bacterium
GATGGAAATATCGTCATAATAAGGCGAGCCTATTGAAAAATGATCGGGTGATTTTTGCTCGGCCTGATCCGGGTCCAGTTGATCCAGTCCGGCATAATCGAAATTCGGATACATCGCCAGCGGATCGTAAAGAAGCCGGCGTGAAAAAGCTTGCAGGTATTGGCGGGTCCAAACTGTTTTCCCCATGCCCTGATTGCCGACGACAATGAGGAAATCACGATCCGCGAGTTGCATCCGGTTTCGGCTCCGGCTTTTTGGCTTTTTCCATTTTGCGGATTGCCAATTCTTTTAACAGACGCGGTGTAGCGACCGTCAGCAGATTGATTAAAAATAAATTGATCGCCAGCCACTTGGGATTGGTGAATCCCATATAACGCGCCGCCGTCGAACCGCTGACGGACAGCACGCGCTTGGATTTTTCATCCAGTCCCCAGTGTTCATGCCCGGTGACCAGTTGCGCCGCCGCGAACGGCATCTCCACCACCGGTTCCCAGATTTCCGGCGAATACATCGCTTCCAGTTGCGCCGCTACTTCCGGCGGGATGCGTG
Source organism: Patescibacteria group bacterium (assembly GCA_028865305.1). Classification (GTDB taxonomy): domain Bacteria; phylum Patescibacteriota; class Minisyncoccia; order UBA6257; family 2-01-FULL-56-20; genus REEB161. Next base: position 550 of record JAGWKM010000355.1, read on the forward strand.
ACGGTGTGGATGCGGATGTTGGTTTTGCAGGTGCGGCGCTTGCCGTTTTAGCCAAACCGTCAGGATTGTGTTTTGACTTGTAAGGACCGCGCTTTCTTCCTTCCAGGCCCGCTTTAGCCTCAGCCCGAGCATCACCAACCGCCGCAGCGCCCGGACCCGCGCCCACTGGCGGCGTATCCACCCCGGTGGTCGCGTCGGCGTCGGTTCCGGTTTTGGCAGTGCCAGCGTCAGACTTATCACCTTTGAAATTGAATGCCATGGATCAGCCTCCGCGAATTTTTCGGGCGAGATAATCGAAGGGGGATTCATCGTCGGCGGGCGGTTCCTGTTCCGCCATTTCTTCGATAATGTCCTCCATCGTGAAGCGCACCGTCTCGCGAATGTCTGCATACTTCGGATCGGTTTTGAGTTTTTCACGGGCGGCCTTGCGCGCTTCGATTTTGGCCTTTTCTTCCGGTGTCAGTTCTTTTGGCATGGGAAATTAACTCCGTATTTAAATTGGCCTTGCGCTTTTCAAATT
>JAGWKM010000356.1 GCA_028865305.1 Patescibacteria group bacterium
TCGCCGCGCGGGATGATCCAGCGATTTGTAGACGAGTCGTGCAAACAGATTGTTCGCACCCTCTCCGGTGGACTCGAACACGTAAAACCGATCTGGATGGTGTTCCGCCAAGGAAGCAAGCAATGAATTGAAAGCGGTTTCCGATCCCCATTCTCCGCATTCTGTCCCGTGGATGAAGGTGAGTCCGTGCCCTTTTGCAAGGTCAGTTTTCCTTTCGCTCGGACCGGCCACCAAAAGATTGATTGTCGAAACGGTGCCGTCGCGGAATTGCCACTCGATGCGATCTTTGTTGTTGGTTTTCAGGGGGACGCGGTGTGTATCCGGCAAGCGATTTTGAATGTCGTTTACCTGACCGCGAATGACTTCAATCACGTCGAGCTTGTGCCCGATGATTGCACCTTCAATGCCGGGGTGCGTTAGTGCCCACAGAACATCGAGGGGGACAAGGCTGGTCGTTATGCCGTATTGGCGACCTTTGGGGATTACAAAAAATCGTATCCCCTCATCCATCCCCGTGGCCATTTCATCAAGCACATAACACTGCGTGCCCCAAAGATTGAGTTTTGTTCGGCCCAACTCCTTGGAGTCGATTTCAAAATTTTCCGTGAAGTCTGCGTAAACCTTACGCCAGCCGCTTTCTTTCGGCTTTGTTTTTCTCGGCATCAGGTGTTGTCACTCAAAAACTTTAGCCAGTGAACATGATCGCAGATGAAGTCAATAAACAGGTCCATCAATCTCCACGACACGTCGAGAAAGAAAAGCGCAACAGTTCCATACATGAGATCGCGGGCAATAACTTTTGCCCTGTGTGCCAGCGTTCCATTTCTCGGAATGAACGAAGCGAAAGTCTCGGGTGAAATTGCACCAATCAAATTATCTAACATCGCTACCTCCTAGCCATCAGTTGAGCCTTTGTCGGTGGTTTAATGTACCCAAAATCCGCCACCGGCAAAGCAACGGCTCGCGCTGCCCGATTTTCAGCGGCGGTTGTTTTGCTCACTGAGTAGTATCCGTTCTGAATGCGGCGCTCCTTGATGCACTGACAGCATTCCCCACGAGAATCGCGCTT
>JAGWKM010000075.1 GCA_028865305.1 Patescibacteria group bacterium
TTAACCTGCGTCGGATCGGAAGCGTCGTAGGGCTGTTCATCCGGCGCGGCGACGGAATCCCGCTCCGCAAACTCAGCCATCGCCGAATAGTAATGGGCCGTCCGTCAGTTCATGCAACCCGATGAAGCGTCTTCGTTTCTTCTTCCTTGGGTTTGGTCGCGGCATTTTTGCAAGTAATCGTATGCTCGCCAACGTGGCCCATCTCGAAACTCAAATCGAGATCGCACCAGATTTTGAAGCCGTAGCGGCGCACCTTGCGCGAGAAACCGTAATCCTCGCTGGTGTAGAACCGGGACGATTTGCTTTCCTCTTCCAGCTTGGCGTTATGCCGCAGCCATGCGGCGAAAGCCTCGTTTTTCACAATCTCATCAAGGACTTCCTTGGGAACCTGCGTCGGATAATGGTCGCGCATCATTTCCTTGAAAGTCTCGACGCCATCGCCTGGGCGGTGGTAACTCTCGAAATACCACGGCCAAGTGAGCGACCGATAAACATTGCAATCGGTCAACACCATGCCACCGGGCATTTGGCTGGCTTCCAGCAATCCACCTTTATTCACAATGGCTTGCGCCGTTTCTTGACTCGTGCCGTCCGGCAATTCCAGGCGTCCGAGCGTTTCATAGGGCGCGACACGCTTGTTGTAGAACGCGCCGACGACATCCTTTTCATGGCCGAGAAGGCGCAATAATGATTCGGGCGGAAACTGCATATCGGCGTCAATTTGCAAAAGATAATCGGCTCCGATTTCCAAGGCCGTATCGACTAAGGCGTTTCGCTGATTGGTGATAACCGAGCCTTCGCGGCCGAGAACGGCAATCGAAATGTTGCCAGTGTGCATGGCCGTGAACGAACACAGGCTGGCGAAATGGACGCCCATGCTTGCGCGCCACGTGCCGGGCGACGGGACGGCAACGCCGACCCTGAGTTTCCGTTTCGGAACGATATAGGGGAGCATTTATGCGGCCTTATCCTGAAGTAGTTTTTCGGCGTATGCCTTAGCGGCGATATATTCTGGAGTTGGAGCTCGCAAATCGCCGAAGCGTTTTTGGAACAGCGGCGAATTGTTCTGACCGTGCGCGTCAAATTTGGCAAAATGATCGTTCAGAAATTCGCGCATGGTTATTTCGTTGCCAAGTCGCGCGGCGATTTTTTCGGCGTGTGCCCAGCGTTGCGGCCGGGTTGCGGCAAATACTTTATACCAAAAGGAAAAGTCACGGCCCTGCGTGGTGAGCGAACGCTGTCCGGCGTAAGCCGCCTGTACCTTCAGTGACGGGCCGCCGCTCACCATCAAGTCGAGTTCTTGCAGCCAGGTGTCGTTGAACCAGAACGGGAAAATCGTCGGCGAACAGTCGTAATCCGCCGCTTCCGCCCATTCTTTCGGGATGATCGGCATGACGCAATCGCTATCGTAGGGACATGACCACCATAGAACGCGCTTCGGAAACTTTGATACCGCTTCCGCGATAATCGCGTCCCATCCCGGCGTGATGACAAAGGCTCTATCCGTCGCCCATACAACGGCGTCAGCTTCCTTGGCACAACCGATAATCCGATTCGACACCGCTCCGAGCGTTGAGCGCGGCGCGCGGCTGGCGTAAATCGGAACTTCGTCGCCCAGTCGTTTGCAGGCGTCGAGCGATGCTTCGTCGTCATCATCAATTCCGACGATGAAACGAACGTCATCTTTGCCCGCGCGCTGACGCCAGAGCGCCATGATGACGCCGATAAGGGCCAACGGCCTTCCGCGCGTCGGCGTGCAAACGGCAAGTTTCATCGCGGTATCCCATTAAGAAATGTGAGTGCCTGCCGCGCCGATTTTTCGGCCATCGCTGCCACGTTGGCACGCATCTGGTGGATCATCGTCGCAATCTGAATCCAGCGCGTATCCTCGCGGCAATAGCCGAGGCCCGTTGCGTGTTCCTCTGCCAGCTTGAGATTTTCGATTAGTCGCGTATAATGTTGCGATTCGCTGAATACACTCATTGCGGTCTCCTATAAAAATCGTCGGGGCCGACACGGCCGATTTTTTCGTACCCGGCCGCACCAAGAATGGCCTGAACCCGCTCGTCGCCATAATTGTTTTCTACGCCGATAACATCAATTTCCATTGCGTTGAACGGAAACGGTTTGAGCACAGTCGGCTCAGCACCTTCGAGATCAAGCGAGAGATAATCAATTCTCGGTAGGCCAGTGACCGCTTCGTAAAGTGTGAGGCACGGAACCTTCGTGACGGACGTTCTTGACGACTGCGCGATGCGTTCTTTGTGCTGCGGCTCAAAATCGTCGGCGACGCCGCTCCAGCCAGCCGTTGAAACGAGGGTAAATTCGACGATGCCGTTTCGGTCATAAAGGGCGGCGCATACGGCAGGCGTCGTCGGCCGATTGCGACCGATCATTTGAAACGCCACGACGTTCGGCTCGACCAGCAATCCGCTCCAGCCTCTAAATTTTTCAAAGAATGCCGAATTGGAATCACTGATGCCGTCGAGTGCGCCAGCTTCGACAAAAATTCCGTTGCGCTTTCCGCGAAACACTGTTTCGTCGAGCCACTTGTCCTGCCCAAATTGAGAGAAAAAGATTTCACTCATACGAAATTGTCCGTCGAGGCATCGAGCATTTGGTGAATCAAGATGTTCTTTTGGTCGTTGGCGCATTGGTGCCGACACGAAACGGCCGGGTCCAGCCCTTCAAATACCGCCTTCGCCTCATCGCTAAACCATAGATCGCGAAAGCGGCGATTCTTAATCGAACCGATCACACCGGATTTGTCGTAAGCCTTATTGTGGCAGGCGTAGACGACTTGATCAGCGCCGACAACGGGGACGGTCTGCATAAAAAGGCATTTGTGATAACTGCGCTTTGGCGAGTGTGCTGCCGCGTCAATTTTGTACGTCGTATTCATGTTGAAATTGTCGTCAACTAAGTTAGCGGCGTAGGCTAACTGCTCACGTACCTTTTCGGCAATTGGCGCGTGATAGGCGACAAAATCCGGATTCCACATCGGCGAAAAACGAACGTTCTCAACACCGCAGTCCTTTAATTGTTTCGCAAACGCCGCGATGCCTTTGTAGTTTTCACGATGGATAATGTAATTGACTGCGAGATCGCATGACTTGTCTTTGATCCGCGCAAAGTTTTCCAGATTGGCCATGATCATATCGAAATGTTGCGATGGTACATTTCGTGATGCGGCCATCTGCGCCCCATCGGTATAGTCAATGGAGACCCGAACCCACTTGGCATGCGCCAAAACAGCGGCACGACGCTTCACAAGCATCTGGCCGTTTGTGATGATGCTAAGATCAATTCCATAATCGAGCGTGCGCTGCATGATTTCTACGATGTCACGATGCAACAGCGGCTCGCCGCCGCCGCTATACGTCACTGCCTTGACGCCAATATCGCGGAAATCCTCTAGCACCTCCATCATCTTCGACGTAGGCATCACATCGCGCTCGTGCATATCCTCGTGCATGCCGCTATGAATGTGATTGTCGCGGTCGCCTTTGCGGAAGCCAGTCGAGTAGCAACAGAAAAAACAAGAGTGGTCGCATAGGTTGATTGGCTTCACGCGCACATAAATTGGGGCCGAAATTTTCCCTTCGGCGAAGGAGCGCAATTTTTCAGGGAAGGCGACGATCTTGAAGTCGCTGTATTTGTTCTGTCTCATAACAGGTCTTTGTATTCGACGAGAATTGTCGATACGCCCTTGGCGAAATCGCGTTCGGCTTGATCGTAAGCGATTTGCACCGCTTCCTCTTTTTGCATCCGCACAACTGGAAATGAAACCATCTTGGCGATGGCCGCACTGTGATCTTGAATGTGTGGCAGACCAGTGAACAGCGGCTTATAGCGATTGCCGACCATCGTTCGGATGATGATTGCTGGCGAAAATTCACCGTGCGACAGCGCGTGGATTTTGTCCAAGTGATTTACGATGGCGTCGAGAGCGTTCAGGATAAAATCCATACGCTCGATGAATACGACCGGCCTGTAACCCGTAAGCGCGAGGCCGATGGCAAAGCCAATCAAAAGATTTTCCGCTATCGGCATTTCGACGATCTGGTCATCGGATGCTTCGTTAAGCGTTCCGCCAGCGCGGCCATGCTTGAGGCCGTAGCCGATAAATCGCGTCGAACGGTCTGCGGCTAGATTTGCGTTCGCTGCACAGAGGGCTTCGCGATACGTCACATGACACCGTGCTGCTTGAGAATTTTGATGCCATCGCCGACGCTTTCGGCGTGATAGGTATTGGGCGCGATTTCGATCCTCTCGCCATCCAATAACAACAAACGCAGCTTTACCGTTTCCAGATTCCACACATTGAACGTCGGCCAAATCGGCCCCGTCGCAACACCGAAAATATATTTGCAATGGAGCGAGAGTGAGCCAATGTCAGATATTGACATCGGCGGCGCATGCCCTTGTGTGCATGGAACTGGGTGCGAGCATGGCGCGGTTGTGACGACGGAGTATTTTTTTTCGCGCAGCTTGCCGATGAGCCAATCGAATTGCTCACCCCAGAAATTCACGAATTGGCCGCTGAAGGGCTGCGAGTTGATGATCAAGAAATCAATCGGCGGGTATTTCTTGGCGGTTATGCCGGGATAATCGAAAAGAAAATCCTCGGGCTGTTTGATCGGGTTTTCGACGCCAAGGTCGCGCGATAGTATGTCAAAAAATTCAAGGTAAAAACCAGCCCAATCGTATCGTTTTTGGTGCTTGAAAAAATCGCCGTTCCGATTTTTCCAGATGTTGATCGACTCCGGTTGTTTTTGAGACAGGTCTATCAGCGATATAGCGGGAATATCCTGTACGACTTCGCGTAGCTGCGGCAGCAATGCCGCTTTCGCCGCGTGGACAAACTGCTTTTCAGGATACAAAACCGCCAATTTTCTCAGGTAATTCAAATGAACCAAGCTATCGCCGAAATTGTAATCGCAATGTGTTTGGATCATTTGAAAACGATCCTCTTGCTTGTGCCATTTCCGGCGTGAGGAAAAATCGGCTTGTAGCGATAGCGGATAACCCGCTTGGGCCACGCTAAGCGAAACTCGCTTGGAACGCGCTCGCGGATAGAGGAATTCACGGAACGGCAATTATCTTCGATGATGAACGTGATCGGCAGATCGTGGCCTTCGGCCATTGTCACGGCTTCGGCGAAGTGGCCGTTTTCTTCGCCACCATCGCCGTTGAAGCACCAGACTTGGTTGTTTGAGCCTTTGGATTTTAACCCGTAGGCAACTCCGACGGCGATGCACGCTGTTCCAGAGAGTATTGCCGACGTGAAAAAATT
>JAGWKM010000357.1 GCA_028865305.1 Patescibacteria group bacterium
CTGCCCATCGTTATGAACCAAATTGCCGGCTCCGGCGGGTACCCGGGCGTCTTCTACGTTGGGCGCCATGGTGACGGCCTGTGGCTGGACCGCCGCTGGGCCAAGCCTGGCGACAAGTGGTATCCCGGGGGCACGTTCGTGTTCCGTCTCCGCTAGGAGTTTCTTTGAGTCTTTTGCAAAGAGTCTTGTTGATGTCAACACGTATGCTTTCTTGGATCATCCGTTATCGCGTATCTTTCTTGCTGATCGCCATCATCCTTGGCCTCGCCATCCTCCGTTTGCACAACGTGAACGCGTTCAATCCGTATGACGGCTATGATGGAGGCGGGCATATCGACTATATTTTTTCACTGGCAAAACAGGGACGGTTCCCGAATATTAAAACGAATAACCTGGCTTGGCATGAACCGCTCTACTATCTTCTTCAAGCCGCGGCACTCAAGCCGTTCTTGCTTTTTTCCCTCACGCTGAACCGGCAATTAAAAATCCTTGGAATCATGCAGACCGTCTACAGCCTGCTTGCGGCTGCCGTGATCTTTTTCCTGGCGCGCACCACGACGCGCTCGCTTCCGGTTGCCGCGCTTTCGACCATCACGCTCAGCCTTCTGCCTCCGTTTTCCGAAGCCTCAACGTTTATCACCAACGAACTCTTGAGCGATCTTTTTATTTTTTGCCTTCTCCTGCTCATCCTTCGGCGATTCGTTGAACGGGAACCGTCTCTGCGGGATTTTCTTTGGCTCGGCATCCTAACAGGCTTGGCTCTGCTTGCGAAAATGACGGCTATCGTCGTCGTCGGCCCGATGATTCTCTGTTTTTTGTGGCGTGCGCGTTCGGCAAAAATTTTTCGCTCATGGCGCTCCTGGTCGCTGCTTTTTGCGCCGATGATCGGTTTGTTCCTCCCCTGGTTCATCTACCGTTCCACCGTCATCCTGCCGGGGCCGAGCATTAACAACACCCTGTTCATGCAGCCGGCGCCGCTCATCCCCGACCAAACTCGCCTGCATTTTTATACCTGGTTCGATACGGATATCTTCCGTTTTCCATTTTGGTATTCGGGTGGGCG
>JAGWKM010000358.1 GCA_028865305.1 Patescibacteria group bacterium
ATATTCACAAAAATTTTTAGCCCGCTTTCCATAGCAAAATTCCCCATCCGGCACCTCGACTTCGGGATGGATTTTCATTTTTCCTCTCCTTGCAACGATTCGCGGGTGGTTTTGCCGCCGTCCTCAACGACGGTGATGATGTTTCCCGCACCGCCGGGGTAACGGTTGTCTAGGGCGTAAAACTCCAACGCCTTCCGAAGCCGCCGAATCTCCGCTATGGCGGCGGGGACGAACTGGCGGGAGGCGGCGATAAAATTGCTGTCGCCTTCCCGAAATTCCTCATCAAAGCAAACAGTTTCCCACGGATTTTTAATACTTTTGTTGCCTACCATCCATAAACCCGTCGAGGCCGCCTTCTCTAACTCCTCCATCCTCCCTAGTTCTGCCTCGTCTAGCTTCATTTCCCCTCCTTCTCGTCCGGCGGCTCGGGCAGGGGCATCCAATGGGTTACGTCATATTCGTCGTCCATGAGCGCGTCGCCGTCTATGCACCCATAACAATTACCCCAAAGCCAAGTATCATCTCCGGCGTCGCCTCGCGCGAACACGCCAATTTGACCGTCAACAACGCCAAAAACGCGAACGCCCATTTCCGGCAATTTCTCCTTGACGCTTATCCAGATCATTTCTTCCCCCTTGTCGGAACGTGCTCGATGGTGATTTTGAAGCGTTTTAGCCCTAAGGATTTTCCGTACGGTTTTTCAAGAAAAAAGCACGGCTCAACCCATTCCATGCCATTCTCCGGCGTTAAGAGTTCTTTCGGAGTCCCGAAGGTCCACATATAGGCCGTGTGCTTGTTTTTCATTTTCCTTCTTCTTGCAACGCCTCGCGGGCGATTTTGCCGCTATCTATGTCTGGATGAGATGTTCTTTTTATGTGTTCCAACGCCTTCCTCAACTTCCGAATCTCCGCTATGGCGGCGGGGACGAACTGGCGAATATCCTCCATACAAGTATCACCTTCACGATGCCGATAAACCAATTCAACCACGGGTTTGTTGCAAACTACCTCCATCTTTATCAGTTCGATATCGTCAAGTATCATGTCTCCTCCACGATGATG
>JAGWKM010000359.1 GCA_028865305.1 Patescibacteria group bacterium
ATCGTCGGCAGCGTGAGCTATTATCTGAGGGGCAATCAGCCATAAGAAAGCCGATGGGAATCTTCAACGATATTTTCCCGATTCCGTTCTTTGGAACTCCGCGTTATGGTGGCAGATTGCGCAGAGACGGGACCGGCACGGCGGACGGTGGACGGCCGTCGGCGATCGATCGGATTGTGGACACTGACACTCCGATAGAGAAACCGTTGCCGGGCGCGGTGGAAATGAAGGCTGCGCAGGCCGAAAGGGTGCGCAATCGAAAACTATTTCGCGTAACGCCCGAAACTCGCATGGGTGGGTCCGGGCTATTTCAAGACGACGAGGATTAAAATCATGCCGGTAAAAGCAAGCAAGATTCATGACCCCGATTACGATCTTCAGCCGGGGATCGATCAGGGGCAGATGGAAGAGGACGCGACCGGATGGCGAGTCACCGCCGCGGACGTTCAGGGACCGGGTAATTTTAAACCCCTCGGGGCGTGCTCCGGACCTTTCGTCGGCGATCCGTATAGCGGCGTGTCCGGGCTCGGAACGGAACGAGCCATGATCACCTACGAGTCCAAAAGCGGCAAGGGCAAGACGCCGCGGACCGGGAATTCGTAAATGCCCGCGGTTTCGGCAAAGCAGCGGCGGTTCATGGGTGCGGAACTCGGCCGAAAACGAAAAGGCGAAAAGACCCGGACGGGGATGTCGGAAAAGCAACTTGAGGAATTTGCGCGCAAGCCGAAGGGGAAGCACAAATTAAAATACGAATAAAAAAAGCGCGTAAGCCAAAGATGGCAATGGGCGCCCCCAAGGTCGAAATCGGCATAAAGATGGGCCGCAAAAAGAAGAAACCGAGGGACATGGCCCAGGAAAATTTCGGCCACCATAAACTCAAATACGAATGAGGGCGACGATGATGAAGAGGATCATGGCTTGCTTGTTCCTGGTGGCGATGGGTGTGTGGTTTATGTTTTCATCGCCGGCATACGCGATTTGCACCTGTGCGACAGTCACAACCGTTTCAACGAAGGTGCTGGCGGCGAACGACATGGGGAACTACGGCCGTCATCTATTGC
>JAGWKM010000360.1 GCA_028865305.1 Patescibacteria group bacterium
GGGTTTTTGTTTCGGCGCTGCAACTTTTCGGTGAAGAACCCGAGTTCCGGTTGCGCAGCAAGTTGAAGTGTATTTTGCAGTGCGGCTCGTTTCGCCGCGTTTTCCAGTCTTCGCGCGGGCGGATCCTGAAGACTCGCAACCTAAAAAACACTCATCAATGAAAAACCATAGTCAGCTCAAGTTCCTTCTCGCCGGCGTCTGCACTGCGGCCGGTTTCCTCATGACCCGGGTCGCTTCCGCCGAATCGCTCGAACGCATCGGCACCGTGTTCTATATCTATTTGGAAAATCACAATTGGACCCAGCCTAATGGAAATGTGGATACATCGCCGACCAGCGGAATCGAACAAATCAAAGGCAACCCGGCTGCTCCGTTCATCAACAGCCTGATCGATCCACATAATCCGATGTCGGCCGACGTTTCCTACACCAACAACTGCTTCAACGTCCTGGCCACGCCATCAGGGGCCAACCCCGACATCCACCCTTCGGAACCCAACTACATCTGGCAGGAAGGCGGCAGCAATTTCGGGACGACCACCGATGCCGATCCCTATAAGGATACGGCCGATCCTCTCGGAAATGTTTTCAGCCAGCCAAACATCAGCGGCCTGCTACAAAATGCGGGCATCTCCTGGAAATCCTATCAAGAGGATATCGACCTTGTGCCCGCCTCTGGAAGCGTGAATCACCCGGATGCTAACAGCCTGACCGGCACCGTGGCTTCGCGAAACCAGTGGACCGTTCCCCTCTCGAGCTTTAGCGGCACGTCGGCTGCCTACACCAATCCTTATAACAGCAGCCACCAGTACAATTATGCCCCCAAGCACAATGGCCCGCTTTTTTTCACGACGACAAACGGCGGGACAACGACCGCAGGTGACTACAGCACTTCGAATCCGGAGGTTCCCCATTATTTGCCGCTCCAAGCTTTGGAACGCGATCTGACGAAGAACAAGGCGGGAAAGTTCAATATCATCACGCCCGACCAATACAACGACATGCATACCGAGTTATCAGGCGGTTTCACCTACAACGGAATTCACTACACCGGCGAT
>JAGWKM010000361.1 GCA_028865305.1 Patescibacteria group bacterium
AAGTAACCAACAGCCGGAAAATTTCCCAGAAAGTCTTTCCGCTGGCATTTTCAGTTTTCCTTTTTATCCTCATCAACAACTGGCTCGGCCTCCTGCCAATCGGCGGTTTCGGCTTGGTTGAAACAAGTGAACACGGCGCGGCGTTCATTCCGTTCCTGCGGAGCGGCACCGCGGACCTAAACACCACCATTGCCCTGGCGATTATGGCGGTCGCGCTCTCAAACCTCTTCGGCGTTTTTTCAATCGGCGCGTGGAAATCGTTCAACAAATATGTTAATGTATTGGCGCTCGGGGACATATTCACCAAGGTTCGGAAGGAACCGGCCGTGCTGGTGGTGGCTCCGGTGAGGTTCTTTGTCGGCCTTTTGGAGCTTATCGGCGAATTCGCGAAAATCGCCTCGCTTTCCTTCCGGTTGTTCGGCAACATCTTCGCGGGCGAGGTCCTGCTGATCGCGATGAGCGCCATCCTGCCCTACCTGCTGCCCATACCGTTCCTGTTTCTGGAAATATTCGTCGGGGCGATTCAGGCGCTTATTTTCTCCGTTCTGGTGCTCGTTTACTTTACGATAGCGGCCCAAGACCACGAAAGCCACGACGAACCGCCGGGCATCGTATAGTTCGTTTGAAATTTGCCTCTTGGTATTTTTGAAAAATGCCAAAAGGGAAAGGTCAAAATATTATTAGCGTAACACGTTAACGTATGGAATTAGCACCTCTGGCAAAAGCGATAGCGATCGGTCTGGGCGCAATAGGCCCCGCAATCGGCATCGGCATGATCGGCGCCCGCGCGATGGAAGCCATCGGCCGAAATCCCGAAGCCGCAGGAAAGGTTTTAGTCCCGATGCTTATCGCGTCGGCATTCGCGGAAGCCATCGCGATTTACGCTCTGGTCATCGCGTTGTCCCTGTAAGAACAGTTGACAGTTGAAAGATTTAAGATTTGAGTAAAAGGATTTCGAAAACACTTCTATCTTAACAGCTTGGGTCTTGAATCTTTTGTACTGTCCGCTCAGACAGCGTCGTTTCGATTCTTCTTTATTCTTACAACCTAAAAC
>JAGWKM010000362.1 GCA_028865305.1 Patescibacteria group bacterium
CGTTCAAAATATTCGAGGTCAGCCGGTAATCGACTTCGCCCACGAACGGCCCATTGATGGAAGTATTGATGAGGTCGGGATACGAAGGCTGATCGGTTTCGCCGAAATATTTCCACTCCGCGGCGCCGAAAATGGCGAATGGGATTGATTCCCAATAATTATAGCCGAGCGATCGGGCATCCATGTAATAGCCGCCGCCCGTGTAGGGGTGGAAGAAGAAATCATTGGCGAAGCGGTCTGTATCGCGCCACGTCCATCCTCGCTGAAGATTGTTCGACCAGCTATTGAGGCTGATATGCGAAAAATCGTAATTGAAAACATAACGGTCGATCGCCCAGAGTGCCGCGTTCGAAACCGTAATTTTGAGCAGCGGAACCCAAAACGGCGCACGCGGATAATATTGCGGATTGTCCGTAAACAGCGAACCGATCTCGTTTAACGTGGAACCGACATCGCGCTGGGGAATCAGCGGGGATCGCTCATCCATTCCCGGCAGCGTGGTTTGCCACGCCGGAAGCACGTCGAGGACTTTCGATTGCGCGCTGGTATCCACTGCGGTCGGTGCCATCTGGGCATAGGACCGCGTGGCCACCATCATTAAAAGCGCGAAAAAAGCTGTTGTAATTCGGGTTCGTAACATAACCGTAATGCTCAGATAATGAAAGATGAGTAAATATTCAAGTCCTCTTGACAATGCTATGCCAATTGAATATCATTTTCCAATTACGGATGAGCTGGAATTCCCGCGTGTAAGAATGAAACGCAATCGATGCGAGGAGCTATTTTGTGCGGCGCGCTAGTTTTCCGCGGAAGCGGGAATCCCGAGGCATATAAACGGGGAGCAAGCTACTGCTCAACAGCTACTGCTCAGTTTGGTCTAACACCTTACTCGAATTCTCCAATATTTCAGCCAATGGCATTAGCTATCTTTTCGAAGTGGGAGACACTCTTTGAATACGGCGCTTTCGGGAACTTCGGGAAGATGGAGAACGGAAAACGCGCGCGCATTATTGCGTGCGCTTCCGATCCCGGCAAAAAAATGCCGCGGCTGCC
>JAGWKM010000363.1 GCA_028865305.1 Patescibacteria group bacterium
CTTTTGTATGTCGTTAATTCTGGATACGCGGACTTGTGGAGCATTGTCGCGCGCGCGGCGGGGGGATGTCGCCGGGGCCGGGTGGCCGTCGTGCCGAAAAGCTGAAAATGGACGTAACCACGCTCACACTTTCGTGATCGAATCGGGGATTGACAACGGAATTGAAGAGAGGGACTGTTCGTCATTCCCCAAACCGGGGCGATCTTTGACATTGTGAGGATACCATGCAACATTCATTGAATGTGCCCGAAACCGTGACCATTACACGGAGAGACGGCGCAACGCTGACGGTTCATCCGGCGGATTGGCCAATCGTTTCTCTTGACCACGCGCTGGTCAACGGAATACGGCAATTGATCGGCGATGCGGCTGCAGGTCAAAAGACCAAGGCCGATGCCGAGGCGTTCATGGCGAAGAAAGCCGGGGCTTTGGCCAAAGGCGAAATCCGCCAGGCACGCACTTCGACCGTCCCGACGCTGGACAAGGAAGCGAAAGACCTGATCAAGAAAGGCCTGATCTTCCGGACCACGCTTCGCGGGAAGGAACTGGCGGCGGAAGTTGATCGGCAGTTTGACCTGAAGCCGGACTATTGGCGGAAGGAAGCCGCCGGGCTGCGTAAACTGGCCTCCGGGCTGGAGATCGAAATCGACGAGTCGGACCCAACCGGGCCGGGCTTGCTTGAAGAGGACGACGAACCGGCTCCCGATCACGACGAATAGACGACAACAACCTAGCGGCCTTTCGGGGCCGCTTTTTTTTGCCCTTGCGCCGGGGCGAACGCGAGTCTGAGCCTGAGCCTGAAATCGACCCCATACCCTCCATTGACGACATACAGAAAATTTGGCGAACCGTATGCGGTAAACCTGGGTTTTTTATCCCCTCGGGGTTTATTTTATAAGTTTTTTTTTTTTACAACATAAACCATAGGGGCCACTGGAGGTTTACGACATACGAAATTTGAAACGGGGGGTAAATTTCAGGCTCAGGCTCACCCTCGTATTCGGGCGTATCGCGCCCTGAATAAAGTCCCGCCGGACTCATCGACAACG
>JAGWKM010000364.1 GCA_028865305.1 Patescibacteria group bacterium
AAACGCGGCAAGCGCCCCTTATCCAAGGCAGGAGAGACGCGATGAGCAAACTAATGATGCACGACGCCGAAACTGGCGACCCACTCGGCGAGGTTGAAATCCCTGACGATATTTTAGAGGCCGCAGCGAAGGTTGAGGCGTGGATGAAAATTTACCATCCGGGCGTCATCCTTCACGGTCTCAAGCTGGCTGACGAATGACCCCTCTCGCATCACAGCGTCGAGGCGTCCGTGAGGGCGCGGAGAAACATCCGTTAGACATTTGCTACTGCGGTGATTATCGCAAGGACCATGCACCAAATGGGGGAGCATGCCGCTTCAATAAAAGCCATATTCACGATTTGACGCACGGCTATCAGGATTGCGAGGAATTTATACTAGCCACATCGCATGAACAATCCGGTCTAAAGGGACAGGAAGGCCGTGACTGAGGGGCGTTAGCTCTTGTACGCCTTCGCGGCGTCGCGGATTAGTTTGTCCGGTGACGCTTTAGCGAACTCCAAACACTTCGCGCGCATGTCGATTCCGTATTCCGCGCCGAAGGCTCTCTCTCTTTTCTCAGCCTCGCGATGATGCTTTCGACACAAACTCACGGTGAAAACATCGGACGGCTTCGCGCCCATGCCGCCGCGTTCATTGAACTCCACAACGTCTCGGCAATGGGCAACGTCAACTGGACCAGAACAGTCCTTGCGCTCGTAAAGGATACATTCGTGTTTGCGAATCCAATCTCGGTGCTTTTTTGACCTAACGGCGTTGCGACCACCGCGAGGTTCGTAATTCATCGGCGGGAGTGTCATGGGAGAATTTCTTCGGCTCTTTTTGCGTATTCTGTTAATGCTTTCTTTGCATTCATTACGGGGCAATCAGAAAGGTGAGGTTCTGAAAGCATGCATCTGCCACACCCAACACAATCATCGTTGTATTTATACAAACAAACAGCGAGCAACTTCCGAAGCGCGCCGAAAAGTTCTGGTAATTCGCTGGCCTGCCGCCCGATATTATACATTTGACGACCAAATTCGACGCCAACTTTACCAACGTGCGGTT
>JAGWKM010000365.1 GCA_028865305.1 Patescibacteria group bacterium
TTATCGGTATGCATGCGATGCAGCTTCCATCACGTACGAACTTGATGCGAAACTGGAAAGCACCAAATACAGCGGAAACATGAGCACGGACGGAGGTGATAACAACAACTTCTACGAAGTGGGTAACGCTCCCGGTTTGGCGCTCTAAGATTGACGGCGATGACCATCATCGCACTTACAGTCCTCGCCATCGTTTTTTTGGCTCAGCTATTGATTCCGAAAGCCCGGTTCGCAACCAAGCGAAACGGGCTTTTGCTTTTTGTCGCCGCATCGATTGCGGTCTTCGGCAACGCGGTATGGCTTTCGGTAAGCCAGTACCATCTGTGGTTGTCGAGCGGGGTGGGAAAATTCTTCCTGCCGCCGTACCAGTCATTCGACTATTTCGTGTTTTATTCCCGCGCGCGGTTCTTCGATCCGTACCTCCTTTCGTTTTTGTTGGGCATTCTGTTTCTGATCGGCGCGGCTGTTCTGAATAGGAACTACGGCGAACTCTTTTTCGAGCCGATTGAGCCGTATCTGTTCGGAACGGCGCTCTTGCTCGGCGGTACGCCGGGTTGGTTCGCCTACGGAGCCGTGCTTTTCACCCTGTTTTTCCTTGAAGTTCTCAGCGTCACGATCTATGCGGTGGGGATCCGGAAGCAGGCGCCGCCGCGGGTGGGGCTCTACTATCTTTGGCTCCCGGCGGGAATATTTACTATAATGATAAGTAGGTGGCTCAGTATGCTGCCCTGGTGGCAGATGCTCAGATTCTAGCAGCAAGTATCATGTATCAGGTATCATGAAAATGCGGAAGCATATTCTGACACCTGACACCTGACACCTGACACATTTCATGCAAATCCCAAATGAAAAACTGAAGGAGCTGCTGGTTTCCGAGGGCCTGACGACGCCGCAGGTTTTTGACGAAGTGGTGGCCGAAGCGGTGCGCATGGGACAGGAACCCGCCGATTTGCTGATTTCCCGTGGTATTCTGACGAAGGAATATTTTGCCGAGGTGCTCGCCACCTATTTCGGCGTGAAGCGCGCAAGCCTGTCTCCGCAGAATGTCG
>JAGWKM010000366.1 GCA_028865305.1 Patescibacteria group bacterium
AAATCCGATGTTGACGAAATCATCCTGCATCCCATGCAACTGATCTTCCGAAGCCCGTACGGTTTTGACGACGAACAAATCTCGCTCGCCCTTCGCGAATATGCCGACACCTTGTCAAATTTTGACAGGGCCGATTTGACGGTAGCATGGCAGGAAGTACGGGAAAGCCACCAGAGCCATTCTTGGCCCCCTGTAGCGGCTTTCGCTTCCGTGGCTAGAAAGTCCCGCAACGACCGCCTACAGGCCGCCAGCGGTCACCGCAAGGGCTCTAGCGAGGCAAATAAGGCTTGGGAAAGATGGAAGGTTGCGCGCGGCACCAAAAAAGCCCTTGAAGCGGCCAAGCATGGCTTCGCATGGTCCCTGAAATGTAAAATTCTTGACGGCCACGATATTGACAGCTTGGACATGCGTCAACTCTACCAAGATCATCAACGGGCCACGAAGCTGGCCGACGCACTCCAGGACGGTTTGGTAATCGAGCACCCGTCACCTCAAAATGGCACAATGAAAGAATATTCATTTTCTCCAGAAACGGCTAATGCTGCACTCGGCTTATGGCGCCAAATTCAAAACAAAGAGGCCGAGACAGCGTCGGAAATACAGCGGGCGCAATGTTATAATTCGCAAGGTAGATAGAGGGTGAGATGAATAGAGATGTACTTTTTACGGGTGCGATGGCGTTATTTTGTGCAATGCTGACATGTGCATTTATTGTTCATGGAGGTGATGGAATAAGCGCTGGCTTTTTCGCGCTAATGGCCGTGATTTCAATATATTCCATGCATCATGTTTATCGCGCCCCAGACGAAGGAAGGGACCGATGACCGACACAACACTTGAGGAAGTGATGGAACGTCTCGAATATTACGAATTGCGGAAAGTCGAAATACCAGGGCCTAAAGATGGCGAGATGGTTTTTGCGACTGCTGCCATCCTTTCATGCGGTCTGTGCGGATGTGTGATTGATGGAATGGGAGGTCCCGGTAGTGGCCAAGTATGTGTACCGTGTGGTAATCTCGTAAAATCAGGGCGAGCATGCGGCGC
>JAGWKM010000367.1 GCA_028865305.1 Patescibacteria group bacterium
CTGCCTTGAAGCTGCGCCGCTGTGGTTATGTTATTTTTGTAGACGTATGCCTGCACCGCGCCGTAATCGGCTTTGTTCGATTCATCTTGCGCCTTGATGGTGGCATTAAGATTTTTCGTTATGCCCGTTACGTAGCGATCCTGTAGGTCAGGATCGTTCGGCCATTTCTGTTCGGCTACGGTTTGGGCGTTTGAAACGATGGTCGCGTAGTTTTCCTGATAATAGGTCGCGAGAGGCTTGTAGGACGGGGTTTGCGCGGCTCCCATATAAGGCGCACGGTTTCTATCGTCAAATACGATCTTGCCGTCTGGCGTTACGAGTTGATCCTTATCATTCCACGTCGGGGCATTTGCATTGGCAAACTGACTGTCGCTGGAGAAGGTCAGGTCATAGGGGGTTTTCCAAGTATCGGGAAAATGAATTTTGCCATCGTTCTTATCGACCGCAGTTGTGGCTTTTGGGTCTCCAGCTTGGAGCGCCTTCCAGAACCCGCGCATGTCATAATCAGATTTCGCGTCGGTGGGCGGATCAGCGTGAACGCCATTTTTCTGAGCCCATGCTTGGAACGATTGTTCGTCTTGCGGACTAAGTTGCGTAACGTAGTTTGTCGCTCCTGGCCTTACATAAGGCTGATTGCGCGTAAATATTTGATCTGGTGTGAAACTCGAACCTTCGCTACCAGTTCCGCGTGCGGGTGCTGTCGAGGCGAAATTGACGGACTTCCCAGCAAGTGCGGATTGAACGCCTTGGTTGATCACATCTGGCGTAAATGGCGCTAAGTTTTTTCCTTCTGCGACGCCGATGCCGTGAACTAATTTTGTGAGCGTTGCTGGATCATTCAGATTCGGCACATCGGTTAGCCCGATGCCGGTCGCGCGGCTTACATTCTGCGCCCAGTTCGGATCACCATTTGACCATTTAGCGCCGATCTGTTGAAGGTTAAGCCCTTGATATTGCTGGCCGCGTAGCGTGTTGACGGCGAGCGTAACGCCATCGGCAGGTGTCGCTGGATTTTGAAATTGCTGCGTATTTTCACGCGCACCC
>JAGWKM010000368.1 GCA_028865305.1 Patescibacteria group bacterium
ACTCACGCCGATGCCGTCAGCGGGCGTAGTGATGGTGCTGGCGGCGGCTATAGTCGTGGCGCTGGACGTTACCGTGTTAACTTGCGTAAGACTCCCGTCCGATTCGAGCACGACGGCAATCGGAGTGCCGCTGATATTGGCGAAATAAAATGAGACAATCGTGATCGAGCCGGAAGTCGTGTAAAGCGCGGAGCCTATATCCGGAAGGACGCGAAGATTCGATTTGCCGATCGGCATGAAGCCGTCGCAGATATACATCTCGTCATCCGCGACGTCGTTGCGAATGGGCTTGGTGTTCAGGGTTTTGAATCCCTCGAATACATAAGGGAATGGATTTTCCGGAAAGCCCGGCGTTTCGGGAGGCTTGGCGGGAAGCTGTCCGGATTGGCCGTCCATGATTACCACCGGCCGTAAGGGTTTACCGCGCGACCCGCCCGCGCCGCACCGGATTGCCGGAGTAACATTTTATCGAATAAGTCCAACATGCCGCGCGCGTCGTTCTGTTTTTGCATTTCGAGGAAAGCAAGATATGCCGCGAAATAAGGAACGCTATCGCTCCACGGCAACGGGATCAGGTCGATGTCCGTATCACTTGCCAGATCGCTCGGAATGCAGAAGCAATCGAACTCGGCTTGGTACGGTTGAGATGCGATGGGGTAAAGATAAAGTGACCCGTTCGTGCCTTGCCCGTATTGCGCGGCGACGGTAGGAACATAATAGTATTGATAGGGATAATTCCGGATTTTCGCCTGATAGGTCGAAAACGAATACACCGGAAGACTGTATCGCAACCCATCAAAAATCAGCGATATGGATTTGACGTTAAAAATTGACGCAGCACCGGGCGTATTCAACGGCACGGCGGAAAAATTATAAACTTCCTGATTCTGAACCAGCGCGTTAATAGCCGAAATCGAAGCCGTCGCGGCCGCGCCAGCGCCGGTCGGATCGGTAATCGTAACGGTCGGCTGGAAATATCCCGAGCCCGGGTTGTTCACCGTGATGCTCGCTATAGACGTACCGGACAGATGAGCCACCGCCGTC
>JAGWKM010000369.1 GCA_028865305.1 Patescibacteria group bacterium
CTTCACAGAAAGGCGCCGCCGACCCGCAAGCCGGCCACGGTAGGGTTTCGCCCGAAAGTATTTCAGGGTCCGAATTTTCCACACTTTTCAACAGGCGAATACAAGGCGAAAACACAGGCGAAAGCGGCGAAGAGAATGTCAAAAACCGGCAAAAACCGTTCAATTTTGACACACTGAAAATGATCAATTGTGTGTGTGTGAGTGAGAGAAAACGGGCAGGGCAGGCGAAGAAACAGGCTTGCAGTAACATACCTTATCAGACGCAGGTTGTATATCTTTTAGATATCATGGACGGTCAGTTAGTTCTTAATTTGTCATTCCAACAAGCAGGGTCCAGACTAGGAGAGGGGCAAATTGTCAATCCCAGAACTCATAACCAAAATCAAAAATGCAGCAGACCCGCAAGAAAGTTACGAAACCGCCGGCCGGCGCCACAACCGAGAAGTTTTCACGGTAGAAATGGACGGATCGGACTGGCATAAGTTAATCTCGTTTTTACGCGACGCCGTGCAGAACTCCAAAAACTACGATGACACCAAAACCTGCGTGATCTTCGCCGAATCCATCTATCAGCAAATCCGCCGGCAGGGGTTTTAATGCCATGCCGGTCAAACTCCGCAAAGAACCTGTAGCTGATATTTCGGCCGAAGAACGCTACTATTCCCGCTCTCTGAAAATCCGCCTGGGCGTGGCCGATTGCTTGGGCGGCCTTTCCGACGAAACTGACGCGGGCCGGCGCACCGCTTTTGATTCGATGGATGAACTGGCCGGCTACGCGGCCAATCACATACTCTTGGCCAAATGGGACCGGCGGCCGGCCTCTTCTGTGACCTGCGGGCGGTGGGTCCGTCAATTCATTTTGCCCAACGGCCTTTTCAAACTCGACACAGAACAGGCGGGCGGGTTTTCCGTCTCTTTTAGGAATGGCAAATCCCGCTCCGCGCTGAAATCAATCCTTCGTGACTATTCCAGACAAAAACCTCGGAAGGGGGCCAGCAATGGAACTGTTAGCGATAAGCGCACTTATAGGACTAACGGCGGCCG
>JAGWKM010000370.1 GCA_028865305.1 Patescibacteria group bacterium
ATGCCGCGTCTGGCATTCCGGTTGATTTCTTTTCCACCGCTGAGTCGTCCTGGTTCAATTATCTCGTCTGTCGCACCGGCGGCGCCGATAACAACTGCCAAATCGCCCTGGCTGCCAATCGCAAAGGCTGGAAGTGGAACCCCTACGGCGCCGGATTCACCGATCAACATGGCCAGATGGTTCCTGCCCGCCAAGAACGTGATGTTTTCGAGCTGGTCGGCCTCCCTTATCGGGATCCTTGGGATCGTATATGAGTCGCCGCTCCAAATTCTTTCCCGGCTGGAAAATGACCTGGTCACAGCACCAGAAATATTTCCAGTTGCTCAATGACGTTTATTGCGCCAACGGCATCACCTCATCAACCGAGAAAGAACAAGTCCGCCAGGCCATTCACCTGCGCGCCTTCGGTCATCCAGTTTCCGCCAAGAAAATTGATCATCTGAAAATGTTCGATGCCATCAAATCCGAATGCCTGGCAATGTCCCGCCCGGCCGATCTTGAGGCCCAACTCCACCAGGCCGAGATGCCTTTGATTCGTCTCCGCGTCGCCTGCCGCAAATTGGCGGATGAGCCCTACATCCGGGCCCTCATTCAATCACCGCGCTTCAAAAAACAGTCCCTGGATGACGACGACTGGACCGAGCATCAATTAACCGATCTGCGGAACACCCTCGCGTCGCGGATGAACCATCAGCATCGAAAAGAAAAAGAGATCGAACCGCTGAGCGCGCCCTCCTGGTGACCGGTAAATTCCCTGTGGCGCGTCCTGATCCGGTCCGTGAACTGGCTGCGGCCGCGCGCCTCCTTAACGCCCCAAAACGGCGCCCTAAAACCACCGTTAAGACCGTCGTAAACCTGAAGTTAAAACTGTCATGAAGTTAGGTCAAACCAATTCAATTTCCATCGGAATCCTTGATTTTAAAGCTTTCAGTTTGTTAAACCGATGTTTATG
Organism: Patescibacteria group bacterium; assembly: GCA_028865305.1. Lineage (GTDB taxonomy): Bacteria > Patescibacteriota > Minisyncoccia > UBA6257 > 2-01-FULL-56-20 > REEB161. The sequence goes on from JAGWKM010000370.1 coordinate 953, forward strand.
ACCATCTCCCATCGTAAGTCCTTGATATTGCGCACTTTTGCTCATTCTTCCGTATAATTCCCCCTTCTGAAACCGTTGGCGCATTTAAAC
>JAGWKM010000371.1 GCA_028865305.1 Patescibacteria group bacterium
TCTTCATGAGGATTAAATTCGGATTAGATGTTATTTGCAGGAACCGGCCTCCCAAATTGCAACGAATCCGTTATGACCGTTCGTCGTAGTCGTTGATGTATCGCCCCCCGCAATATACATCCGGTATGTCGTACCGTTAGCGCCAAGCAATTGGATGCAGCCGCCGGTATTCGCGGTAGACGAAGACAAGTAAAGCGTCGTGGTCGCGGATCCCGATGCCGCAAGTTCATCTGAAGGAGACGTCGTACCGACACCCATGTGACCAATCGAGGTTACCGTCCCCTGCGTTGCAAATCCTGTCGATGAAGTGGTGGCATTTCCGCCGAACCACGCATTTCCCGAGACAGAAACATCGGTAGTTGAAGCATTGCCCACGGTAGTCAACCCGCTGACCGTCAGCGCGCCGCTCGCCGTCACATCGCCCGTAAGCGTACTCGCCCCGGTTACCGAAAGCGTACCGCCGGTGGAAATATTCGTGCTGATGGTTGTCGAACCATGCGCAACCGCCCAGACCGCCGCGAGGGACAACATTACTGATAATATGACAACTGCATACTGCTGCTGCCGACTGAGAATATTGCTGTTCATATCCTTAAAAAACTTATCGTTCTTCGATTACTTTTAATATTACAAATATTGACCCGACTAAAGTCGTCTCCACACTATAGCATTGGTCCCGCAAAAAGAGAAAGGCTCCTCTGTGGATAACCACCCCTCTTTCTACACTCCTCCGATCCGTTCATATAAAAATCCCCGAACGGGGATTTTTATTTCCTTCCCATCCACCCCTTTCGCCAAAACCGGCGCAACCCCAGTTTTATTTTCTATAGAAAATAAAACTGGGGTTGTTGGAGGGGAGAATTCGTGACCGGACTTAGTACTGGCGATTCTCGATCTGCGTGATCAGCGTATTTCCTTCGGAAGCGAATGTCGGATCGGCCTGAATCGCATCAGTCAGCACCTGGATGGCGGCAGTCGGATTATTCATAACAAGATACGCACCCGCCAGGCTCTTGCGATAGCTCGTGTTCGTCGGATCCTT
>JAGWKM010000372.1 GCA_028865305.1 Patescibacteria group bacterium
GTGTTTTAGAAAAAAAGCAAAGCGCTTTAATGTCCGGAAAAATCTTGTCAAAACGTCGGATTCAGCACGTATTTTTGAGATTTTCATCCGTCAATTTAAAGTGAATTATAAGGTAGAATGTCAGGCTAATACCTGGATACCACATATATTAGGCGACCGCCGGGTAAGATCTCAATTTCAAAATACTTTAGCGCACCATCGTTGCGCATCGGGACAATACATGTTTGGATTTTTACGCAGTTACTTTTCCAATGATCTGGCGATCGATTTGGGAACCGCGAATACGCTGATTTACGTGCGCGGCCAAGGCATCGTACTGGACGAGCCGTCGGTCGTTGCGATCCGCCAGCAAGACGGCCCGAACGGCAAGAAAACGATTCAGGCCGTCGGCAAGGAAGCCAAGCAAATGCTGGGAAAAGTACCTGGCAATATCGAGGCAATCCGACCAATGAAAGATGGCGTGATTGCCGACTTCACCGTGACCGAGCAGATGCTCAAGCAATTCATCCGCATGGTGCATGACACCAAATTATTCAAACCTTCGCCGCGCATCATCATTTGCGTTCCGTGCGGTTCGACACAAGTCGAACGCCGCGCGATTCGCGAATCGGCATTGGGTGCCGGTGCGTCGCAAGTGTATTTGATCGAGGAACCGATGGCCGCCGCGATTGGCGCCGGTTTGCCGGTGTCGGAGGCAACCGGCTCGATGGTGGTCGATATCGGCGGCGGCACTACCGAAGTCGGCATCATCTCGCTTGGCGGCATGGTTTATAAAGGCTCGGTGCGCGTCGGCGGCGACAAATTTGATGAAGCGATCGTCAATTACATCCGCCGCAATTACGGCATGCTGATTGGCGAGCAAACCGCTGAAGCGATCAAGAAGGAAATCGGCTCGGCATTCCCCGGTTCCGAAGTCAAGGAAATGGAAGTCAAGGGGCGCAACCTGTCGGAAGGCATTCCGCGTTCCTTCACGATTTCCAGCAATGAGATTCTTGAAGCGCTGACCGATCCATTGAACAACATCGTGTCCGCCGTCAAG
>JAGWKM010000373.1 GCA_028865305.1 Patescibacteria group bacterium
CGATGAGCTCGCGTTGAGCGGTTTCCCGGCCTTGCTGGGCCTGGCGAACGAGTTCGGCCAGCGCGGTCGATTCATTGATGTCCATGCGATGGTCATTTGCTTGTATCCGGCCTGACGCGATTTGTCTCGGAAAAGTTGCGGGGAAAATGCGTGCAAGCCGGCGCTGGCAAACCCTTGCAAATTGCCGAGAAAGCCCTGGTTTATGCTGCAAGTTGCAGGGAGGATGCGGCGTGCCTTTTCAGCTTGGGCGAATTGAACTCGTTTAAAAGGAAAAACTAAGGGGCGCGGCCGTGCCGCTGGCATGATTTGGGCGTGAGGAAGATGAAGGTTGCTTTATGCTTAATTGGGCCATTAGTTTTCTTTTGTTCGCTCTGGTGTGCAGCGTGCTTGGATTTTTCGGAACCACGCCGGAATTTGCCGGTCTTCTTTTTCTACGCATTCTCGCCGGTTGCTTTGTGACGCTTGCGGTGTTATTGCTGGTCCTAAGTTGGAAACGCGGCTTCACGAAGCGCCCGCCCGAGGGTGCCGGTTCTTTCCGCAGGCAAAATTTCTGAATTCCCAGGGCAATAGTCCTGGGATTGTTAGTTGAAGCTGGACCTGGCGGGGCTGCCTTAGGCGGCCCCGCCTTGGCTTTTCTGACGGCTTGCGAAAATCCAAATCTGGTTTCACTTCAATTTTATGCGCGTCCTCATCGTCGATGATGAACCGAGCATCCGAAAGACCACGACCATCGCGGTCTAGACCATGGGGCATCAGGTGATCGGAGCAGCCGGGGGTTTGCGTGCCTTGAAGACGCTCGAGACGGAGTCGTTTGACGTCTGTTTCTTGGATTTAAATCTCGGCGGGGAGGATGGGCTCGAAGTCATGGACAAGCTGCTCAAGGCTTCGCCCGGCATGGTCGTGGTGATCTTCACGGCTTACGCCACGATCAACAGCGCGGTCGAAGCCATGCGCCGCGGTGCGTTCGATTTCATACCCAAGCCGTTTACGCCCGATCAAATCCGCCAGATTTTGGGAAAAATTTCCAAAACGCGCT
>JAGWKM010000016.1 GCA_028865305.1 Patescibacteria group bacterium
ATCGGCATCTTCTCGATTGTCGTCGTTTCCTTTATCACGATTTTCCTCGTCATCACCCGCGTCCAGGTGCGCCAGGCATCGCTTGCGGAAGTGAACGGCCAAAGCCAGTATCTCCTCCAGGAGCTCCAATACTACATCGGCCGGGCGAGCCTGATCTCCATCCCGCAGGACACGCCAACCACGACCCTCGAGCTCCGCATGCCCGACCTTGCCGAAGACCCCACGTGGATCACCCTCCAGAATGGCACCCTTTATCTCCAGCAGACGGCTTCCGGCACGCCGCAACCCTTGAGTTCGGACAAGGTGACGGTTTCAGACCTTTCTTTCATCCGCCGCGCCAATACGCCCGGGCATGATTCGGTGAGCATCGCCATGGCGGTTGCTTATAATACTTTGAATGTCGAGCAGCTTTTTTCGGAATCGCTCCAGGATTCCGTGGCGCGCGTTTCGGCAGCTTCTTTCGATTCGGGAATCTATCCCTCTTCGACCGGCCTTGACCTTGGCAGTGCCGGATATCCCTGGCTTGATATCGATAACGATATTTGGTTCAGCGGCGATAAAATTGGCATCGGACCTGCCAATAACAATCCTCAAGCGATGCTGGATGTTGCGGGTGGTATGCATGTCAGCGGTAATTTGGGCATTGGTACTACTTCGCCCGCCAGCCTGCTGACTGTCTATAGCAATCCTACGAGTTATATTATTTCCAATCCGACGGTGACGACCAGTACGTTTGTCATCAGGAACGATTACGATGCGAACGGCCCTAATCAGCCGCCCGGATCCATCGGTCCCACGCTTCTTTTGCAGAACGAAGCCGGCTATGGTATCGGTGATATTGATTTTCAGACCACAAACCAAGGGACGTCACCGGTGCAGGCGCGGTGGCAGGCGGCAGACGATGGAAATTATTCGGCGGCACAGATATTCTACGGAGCTTCGGGAGGCCAAAACGGCACGCTGCAGCCGCGGCTTTACGTTGGTGGTTCCAATCCGGCGATTGGCGTTTTGACTTTATCTCCTTCGACGACTCTTCAGGTTGCCGGTTCAAATGCGACGGTTTTCGTCGGTAGCGCTTCGCTTCCCGGATGCCTCGAAATGGGAAACAGCGATGGGAGCGGCGGCATTAATTACATCACCGTCTTGAATGGCGTGCTTACGGCGACCATGACCAAGCCGGCAAATTGCCAATAGGCGGGCCGTGCCGATCATTCTTGGTGCACCTTTTTCCTGAACTCGCTCAATTTTTCCCGGAGTGCGGCGTTTTGGCGCAACAGCGGATCCGGTTTGACGATTGCCGCCGCGGCTTCGCGGCTTTCTTTTACCAGATCCGGATTTTGGAGCGCCTGCATCAGCTCATCGGGAAAGCCGGTTTGCACGGTGCCAAAAAATTCGCCGGGGCCGCGGAGTTTTAGGTCGTATTCGGCAAGTTCAAAACCGTTTTTCGCTTTGAGAATCGCCTGCAGCCGCTGTTCGGCCATCTCGCCGGGTTTTTCACTCATGAGCAGGCAGTATGACTGGTGCGTGCCGCGGCCTACGCGCCCGCGGAATTGATAGAGCTGTGCCAAACCGAACCGGTCGGCGCCCTCGATCATCATCACGGTTGCATTGGGAACGTCTACGCCGACTTCTACGACTGACGTTGCGACGAGGATGTCGGATTTTTTATCCTTGAATTCCCGCATGACGGTTTCTTTTTCCCTCGGTTTCATTTGCCCGTGAAGCATGGCGATGTTGAGGTCGGGAAAGATTTTCTTGGATAATTTTTCGTATTCGGCTTTTACCGATTTCAGGTCAAGCTGATTGCCAAGGCGGAGCGTGGCAGTCCCGGCGTCCGATGTCTGACGGATATCGGATGCCGGGGTTTGCTCTTCGATCCGCGGGCAAATGACGAATGCCTGCCGTCCGGCTTCGATTTCTGAACGTACGAAATCATAGGCCTTCTGCCGCTCGAGCGGCGCGATGATCCTGGTTTCGATCGGTTTGCGGCCCGATGGCAGCTCGGTGATCAGGGATAAATCCAGGTCGCCGAATACGGTGAGCATGAGCGTGCGCGGGATTGGTGTCGCCGACATCGATAAGAAATGCGGAATGAGTTTCCCCGGGCTCCGTCCTCCGGCTCCCCGTTCCCTGAGCAGCGCCGCCCGTTGCCTTACTCCAAACCGATGCTGTTCATCCACGATGATCAGGCCGAGGTTGTTGAACGTCACGGCTTCCTGGATCAGCGCGTGGGTGCCGATAACGATTTTTATTTCCCCCTTGGCAACCTTTTTCTGGAATTCCGGTTTTTTGATGTTTGCCTCGAGGTCATTTTCGTAAACCATTTTCGCCCCTCCGGAGGTGAGAAGGCCGAATGCGGGTTGTTCCGCCGACGCAATCGATCCGAATAATTTTTTTAAGGTTTCAAAGTGCTGCCGCGCCAAGATTTCCGTCGGCGCCATGAATGCGGCTTGGTATCCGCGCGCAGCGGCGAGGATGGCGGCCATGGCTGCGACAATGGTTTTGCCGGAACCGACGTCGCCTTGGAGCAACCGGTTCATGGGGAGCGTTTTTTCAAGGTCCTGGATAATCTCCCAGAGCGATTTCTTTTGCGAGGGCGTGAGCTCGAAGGGCAATTCGGCGAGAATTGCCTTCACTTGTCCGATGTCGACCGGGATGGCGGGAGCGGTTTCGCGGCTCAGTTTCAATTTTTGCTCTACGTTGAAAAGCTGCAATAAAAAGAGATTTTCAAATGCGAACCGTTTCTGTGCGGCAAGGGCATCTTCGAGGTGCCCGGGGAAATGCACGGCTTGCACGGCTTTATGCACTTCAGGCAAGCCATATCGGGCAAGGACGGGTGCCGGGATCCATTCTTTAAACTCAGGATTCCGCTTCAAGACCATCCGGACGGCGTAGCGGATGCCGCGCGAGGTAAGTCCTTTCGTTTCAGGGTAGACCGGAACCAAGCGTGCCGTGTGCGTCGATTCCGTACTCCGCCCTTCTTTGTCCGGTTTCAGGATTTCGTACGCCGGACCGTTGAAATATAATTCGCTTTCTTCGGATAGAGATACTTTGCCTGAAAAATTCGCGATCCGGCCCGCGCGCAGGGTGTTTGCGATATAGGGTTGGTTGAACCAGATTGCCCGGATGGTCCCTGATTCATCGGACAGCTCGGCTTCCACCACGGCAAATCCGCGCCGCGTCCGGCGGAGTTTTATTTCTTCGATTGCCGCCTGGATGGTGGCTTGTTGGCCTGGCTCAAGTTCCGCAATCGGATATATTTTCGAAAAATCTTCGTAGCGCGACGGGAAATGGCGCAAAAGGTCGCCGGCGGTTCTGATGCCGATCTTTTCGAACCGTCTTAAGAGGGGAGCGCGCGCGCCCAAGATTTCAAACAGTGGTGTCGTGAGCGGAAGCTCGCGCATTGGTGAGGGTATTATAGCACGAAAAGAATAAAAATGCCTCCGGCAGGACCGGAGGCGGGAAATCAGAATTGAAACGTCGGATGGCGTAGCTGCTCCCTCTGGCGTTTCAGCAGGGAAAGCGCTTCGGCGTAAAGCGCTTTATGGTCATACGGCTGCCCCCTAAAAAGGGCAATACGGGCTTTTGAGTCCGCCTCCTTACCGGCGAGATCTTCGAGTCGCTTGTCGGAGGCATTTCTCAGTTCCTGCGCAATTCGATTATGTAACGTCATAATTTACTGCCAGCATTATAAATAAAATGTTAGAAAAATGCAAGGTTGGTGGACCTCATTAGTGGGGAATTATCGTTTTAAGCATAGTTTTGGAATCTGTGCATATCTTTTTAATTTTTCATGAAAAAAATCAGATAAATCAATGGTTTTAAACCTATTTCATGAAAATAAGGATGGTTTTGACTTTTAAATATAGTGGAGTACGATTAATGGAAAGTGGTGAGAAGTGGATAACTATGGGGATAAAGTGCCACTTCTGTGCATAACTTCATGCTTCTTGGCGAATATAACCATAATTTGGATACCAAAGGTCGGATGGCAATCCCGGCAAAATTCCGCGATAAATTGACGGCCGGAGCCATTATTACGCGCGGAATTGATAACTGCCTTTTTGTGTTTGCGAATGCCGAATGGGAGATTCTGGCGAAGAAGCTTATTGAACTGCCGCTTGCCCAGGCGAACTCACGCGCTTTCACGCGCTTGATGCTCGCCGGAGCGACCGACGTCGAGCTTGATGCCCAGGGAAGGATCCTGATCCCTGATTATCTCCGGAAGTATGCCGGATTAAAAAAAGAAGTCGTCGTTGCAGGCCTTTACAACCGCATCGAAGTTTGGGATACGGCAGCTTGGGCGGCTTATAAGGCAAAGACCGAAAGTTCTTCTGAGGCGATAGCGGAGCAGTTGGGCGAGTTGGGAATTTGAATTTCTAATGTCTAAGTTAATGATTTCTGACGAATTTCTAACATCGGCATATCCACTGGACATTCGTTATTAATTAGAAATTAGAAATTTTATGCACGTACCCGTTCTTTTAAACGAAGTACTCGAATACCTTGATCCGCAACCGGGCGATTTCATCATCGACGGGACGATTGACGGCGGCGGCCATGCGGGCGCGATCCTTGAAAGGATCGGTCCTGCGGGAATGTTCCTTGGTCTTGATTGGGATCCGGAACTTTTGAAAAGTTGTGAGGAGCGATTGGCCGGAGAAGGGAAGATCGGCGTTCGGCGGTCCTCAAAGGTTTTCCTTGTGCAGGGGAACTATGCGGAGTTGCCCGCGATCCTCAAAGAGAAAAAAATGCCGTTGGCCGACGGACTCTTGCTCGATTTAGGGTTTTCTTCCGAGCAACTCGCATCATCGGGGAGAGGGTTCAGTTTTTTAAAAGACGAACCGCTTCTCATGATCTATGACGATTCCCGGATGCCAGTGAGGGAAATATTGAAAAAACTCTCGGAACGGGAGCTTGCTCAGATCCTCAGGGATTATGGCGGCGAACGCCTGGCGGGCAGGATCGCAAAAGCGATTATCGGACAGGAAAGGCGCAAACTGATTGCGACGAGCGGGGAACTGGCGGAGACCGTTCGTGCGGCTGTTCCGAAGAACTATGAACGGGGGAGGATCGATCCGGCGACGCGTACTTTCCAGGCGCTCCGGATCTTTGCGAACGGCGAGCTTGAAAACCTTTCCCGGATCCTTGGATGTCTTGAGGCGGTGGTGCGGCCCGGCGGCCGGGTAGCCATCATCAGTTTTCATTCTTTGGAAGACCGGATCGTGAAGCAGGCCTTTCAAAAAATGAAAAAAGAAGCAATCGCCGGAATATTGACCAAAAAACCGGTCATCGCGACGGCGGAAGAAATGAAAAAAAATCCCAGGTCGCGTTCGGCAAAATTAAGAGCAATTAAAATGATTTCCGATTCCCGGCATTCGGCCTCCCATTAACCATAACCATGACCTTTATCCATTCCAACAACCGAAAAAATTTGGCCGCCAAGCTGATCATTTTCCTTATGATCGCGTTATTCACAGGGACAGCGGGACTTATTGTCCTTTATAATAAAATAGTTGACTTGAATCATGCTCTTGCTGACAATAAAGCCCAGCTTGAGTCGATTGGCTTGCAAAGCACGCAGTTGCAGAATCGCATTGTGGCCTTGACGGGCGGCGGCGGAACCGAAAGCATTGCCCGTGCGGATGGGTTGGTTTTGGACCAGAACCCGCAATATTTGCCCGTTGCCGCCCCGGCGCCGCAGGCGGTCGCGGTTAAGTGAGTAACCGGAAAAAAGCGACAAGGAGCCGGAAAGATAAATCCTCCCTGTTTCCGGTTGCTTCTACCGGTTACCATTATGTCCCTTCGCGTCACCTTTCTCATCATCGCCCTTGTTGCCGCTTATGGCTTTTTAGCGTACCATCTTTCAGAATTGCAGCTCGCGAAAAATGATTATTACACCGCCCGGGCGGCTTCCGAGCAGCAGGCGGCGCAAAGTTCTTCCGGCATCCGCGGCGCGATTTATTTCACCGACAAGAATGGCGCCACGCTTCCCGCTGCTCTGAATCAGGATTTTCCGATTATCTATGCCGTTCCATCGGCCATTGCGGATCCGCGGAAAGCGGCGGACGCCGTGTCGCCGATCCTCGGTATTCCTGTTTCGAAGCTGGTCGCGCTTTTTTCGCGGCCGAATGATTCATATGAGCTCCTGGAGCGGAAAGCATCGGATAATGCGGCGCAGAAAATCTCAGACCTGGGTTTGAAGGGTGTTTACGCCGATACCGAGCCGGACCGTTTCTATCCCTTGGGTTCCGTCGCGTCGCAAGTGCTCGGCTATGTCGGTCCTGACAGCGTCTCGAACGGTGAAAGGGGATTTTACGGCATCGAGCAGGAATACGACTCAACTTTAAGCAACGGGACTGATATCGACCTCACGATTGATCCGAACATCCAGCTGCAGGCGGAAAAGATCCTGAACGCGACCATCGAGCAGAACGGCGCGACCGGCGGCAGTTTTATCGTGGAGGATCCGCGTACGGGAAAAATCCTTGCGATGGGCGCGACGCCGGATTTTGACCCAAACAACTATGGCAGTTCGTCGATCGCGAATTTTTTGAATCCTACGGTCGAATCCGTGTATGAGCCGGGTTCCATCTTCAAGGTTTTGACCATGGCGGCTGGCATCGATGCCGGCAAGATTACGCCGGATACGACCTATAATGATAAGGGATATGTCAACGTCGACCATGCGCATATCACGAATTACAACTTGAGCGAGCATGGCCCTTACGGCCCGGGCACCACGATGACGGAGGTTATCGAATATTCCATCAATACCGGCGCCATTTTCGCCGAGAACCAGATCGGCAATTCGACTTTCGCGTCGTATATCAAAAAATTCGGTTTTGGCAGCCTGACGGGCATCGATTTGCCGGGCGAAGTGAAGGGCGATCTGGGCCAGCTCGAAAATCCGAAGTCGCCACAGGTCGATTTCGATACGATTGCTTACGGCCAGGGCGTGGCGGTGACGCCGATCGAGCTCATCAGTTCGATTGCGGCCATCGCGAACGGGGGAGTCATGATGCGGCCGTACCTGAACGCGGCACTGCAGCCGCAACCTATCAGCCGGACCATCAGTACGACGACGGCCGCCGAAGTGACGCAAATGATGGTTGCGGCGGTGGATAAAGTCCCCGGCGCGCCGGCCATCAAGGGTTATTCGATCGGCGGAAAAACCGGAAGCGCGTTCCTGCCCGATCTCGTCCATGGCGGCTACACGAATAAACTGGTCGATTCCTACGTCGGTTTTGGGCCGGCGTCCAATCCGGAATTCGTCATTTTGATCCGATTGAACGCGTTGCCCGTGACCTCGCTCGCCGTCGACAGCGTCGTGCCGGCATTCAAACAGCTTGCGCAGTATGTGATCAATTATTATAATATTCCGCCGGACAGGATAGGGGTCGGCAGCCAGTAACAAGGAACAAGAAACAAGGAACAGGGAATAAACCATCCTCTCCTTCTCGGGTCAATGCCCGGGATGACAGAGAAAAGCATCCATGAAACATTTTCTCACCAACCTCCTCCGCGGCACGCTCCGCAACCTTTCCCGGCTGACTATCTGGCGTTACGGGCCGCGCGTGATCGGCATTACGGGAAGCGTCGGAAAAACTTCGACAAAACTCGCCATTGCAGCGGTTTTGGCGAAAGAGAACCGCGTGCGTTTTTCGCGCGGCAACCTGAACAGCGAGCTTGGCGTGGCGCTCACGATTTTGGGCACCTGGAGCGAACGGGAACTCGATTTGGTTTCGCGGAACACGGCGAACGGGACGAAGCGGATCCGCAAAACATTTTTTTGGATAAAAGTCCTTTTGAGTTCGGCGTGGCGCGTCATTTTCAAAACAAGCAGCTATCCGGAAATCCTCATTTTGGAATACGGCGCGGACAGGCCGGGTGACATCAAATATTTGCTCAAATTCGCGCGGCCGACGATCGCCGTCATCACGGCGGTCGGCGAAATTCCGGTGCATGTGGAATTTTACGCCGGGCCGGAAGAGGTGGCGCGCGAGAAGGGGCGGCTCATCGAGGCGCTGAATTCGACCGGTTTTGCGGTCTTGAATCACGACGATGCGACTGTAACGAACCTCAAGGACCGCACCCGCGCCCGGGTTTCAACCTACGGCTTCGCGCCAGGCGCTGATTTGCGGATCGTGCGGTTCGAAAATCGCGTGGAACAGGGGAGGCCCGCCGGAATTTCCTTCAAACTTGAAAATGCCGGCAGTTTGGTGCCGGTGCGGATCGACGGCGTCCTGGGGCATGTGCACGCGTACGCGGCCGGCGCGGCGGCCTCGGTTGGTTTGATTTTCGGCATGAACCTCGTTAAAATCTCGGAGGCGTTGGAGAGTTACGCTCCGGCGTCGTCGCGGACCGAGCTTGTCCCCGGCGTGAAGCGGACGCTCGTCATCGACGACGCATATAACGCAAGCCCGCTTTCCATGCACGCGGCCCTCGATGCTTTGCGCGACCTACCGGCGAAGCGGAAAGTGGCGGTGCTCGGCGATATGCTTGAAATCGGGAAGTACGCCATCGAGGCGCATGAAGCGATGGGACGGCTGGCCGCGGCATCGGCGGACGTGCTCGTTGCCGTCGGTCCGAGGGCGAAATTCATAGCCGAAGCCGCGCGGGAAGCAGGCATGAAAAAGAGCGTTGTCTTTTCATTCGATACCGCCGATGAAGCGAAAAAGCCGGTTGAACAGTTGATAAAAGAAGGGGATCTGGTGCTCGTGAAGGGTTCGCACGCGATACAGTTGGACAAGGTGGTCGAGGAGATCAGGGATCAGCATTTCGCGACCAGCACTGTCTGAAAATTGATGCCGCCATCGTCTAGTCTGGTTAGGACGCAGGGTTCTCATCCCTGTAACACCGGTCCGAATCCGGTTGGCGGTACTTCCAAAAAAATGCGCGCAAGCACATTTTTTTTGATACCGCTAACCGGATTCGGACGGGAAAGGGGCCGGGGAAACGGGAGTTCCCCGCATAGGAAAGCATTGAAAACCGAGAGGTTTTCAAAAAATTTCGCTCAAGCGAAATTTTGTCCGAATCCGGTTGGCGGTACGGAATGGCCTTTAGGTTTTTCATACTTGGAGTTGGGATCCGATTCTCTTCAGGGCTGCTGATGAAAATGCCGCTCGTGTATGAGCGTCATTTTCATTCGGATACCATTCGGAACGCGAATGGATTTGTTATGCTTAAGCAAGAACCCTTTTCCCGGGAGGCGATATGGAAAACGGTACCCGGTTTGCCGGATTCACCTACCGCCGCAAATGCGGCGAATGGCAATTGGTCGGGAGCGGCTTGAACGGGCTTGGCCCGTTCCTCGAAAGCATGGTTGACCTGCGACTGAAGCTTTGCCGGATGCTTTATGTCAATCTTCCGCGGATCCGCAGCGAGCGGCGGCCGTTGGTCCACCGCGATATGCTGGTTGCCATCCTGAAAAAATTCCGCTTGGCGGACGGGGATATCCGCGAGATCCGGCGGGGAAACGCAGGGTGCGACGGCGAAGAGTATAAGCTCGAGATTGCCATCCTCGCATCTAATAAAGATCAGGCGGCGGGAGATGGTTGAGCGCGGCAGGATCTGCCGCCTTTTTATTGGAAATAAAAATCCGGCGCGGGTGCGCCGGAGCGGGTGATTTCAGCTAACTGGCCAATTTCAAAAGTCCTCTTTCGATCGCATCGGCTTTCCGCCGGAATTCCTTTTTGTCGGCCTCAGCCATGTTTTTGATTTCCCGGACCAGCCTCTTTGCTATTTCTTCCCAGAATCCCTGGATTATTTCTGTGCCGCTGCGGAGTTCCGCCGTACCATCGTTGCGGAACGCGACGTCTATATTGCAGTCGGTGCCGCAGGTTTCTTTGCGGTGGGTCAGGCGGCTGGGACGGAAAAAATATCCGTAACTGGCTTGCCGGTCATCGTCTTCCATGACCTCGAGTTCGCCGAGGCCGCCTTTTTTGATCTGCTTCGCGATTTTGGTGAGCTGCTCCAGGAAATTCCTCTTGGGGACAGTTTTCATTTCAAAACCTCTGGGCGCAACGATATCATTCCGTGTGGTAAAATTCAAGTATGAGCGCTTTCATGGTTGCAAACTGGAAGGAAAATCCGGAAACGGAGGCGGAAGCGCTGGGGCTTTTCCGGAAGCTCGCAAAAATACCGAGGAACAGGAATACCGAGATCGTGATTTGTCCGCCATTCGTTTATTTGGAAAAAATCGCCGAAGAATTTAAAAATCTGGAATCACGGGCGCGTTTGGCGCTTGGCGGCCAGGATATTTTTTGGGAAAAAACAGGCGCTTTCACCGGCGAAATAGGGCCCACGATGCTCAGGTCGCTTGGCGCGGCGTATGCGATCATCGGCCATTCCGAGCGGCGGAAATTTTTACGCGAGACGGATGAGATGGTGAATAAAAAGGTTGTTGCCTCGCTTGAGGCCGGACTGAAAGTCATCCTTTGCGTCGGCGAGCCCCTGGCTATCCGCAGGCAGGGATTTACGGCAGCCAAAAAATTCGTCCGCAGGCAGCTCGCGGAAGATTTGAGGCGAACTTCTCATATCAAATTCCAGACGTCATCTTCCCTGGTCATTGCTTACGAACCTATCTGGGCCATCGGCACCGGAAAAAACTGTCCGCCGTTCGACGCTGCGCGCATGGCGGCGTTCATCAAGCTGCAGGCGCGGCACTTGAAGCCGCCGGTGCGCGTTTTATATGGCGGTTCGGTGAACAGCAAAAACATTGCTGATTACTTGAAAAATAAGGAAATAGGAGGGGCGCTTGTCGGCGGTGCCAGCTTGAATGCGGCGGAGTTCGGAAGGATCATTAAAGCAGCTGGAAGCCGATAACCAGGAACCAGGCCGGCTGCTGGTGGATTATTGCGTGTTATAAAAACCATGTCCAAAAACGATCTGAAGTTTATCACTATCATTGGTGCGGCAGTCGGATTGCTTATCCAGCCGATTTTGGCGAACGTGCTGCCTTCGAATTTCCAGAATACGGCCTCCAGAATTTTTATTTTTGCCGTCTTCCTCATTCTCGCGCCGTTTGCGCTCTGGGTTGCTTCGGTTATCGCGAAAATCCGGCAGGGAATCTACCAGTTTGCCCAATTTGCCGCCGTCGGCGCGTTAAACACCTTCATCGACCTTGGCGTCTTGAACCTGGAAATATTTCTTTACGGGTCGTTGCCGGGAACTATGGTTTTTGCGGCCCTGAAGACGGTTTCCTTCCTTTGTGCCACCACCAACAGTTTTTTATGGAATAAATATTGGACTTTCGGTTCGCATGGAAAAGCGGACGTAAGGCAAGTCGGTTCTTTTTACGTCATCGCCGCGATTGGTTGGGCATTGAACGTGGGCGGGGCGACTATTGTGAAAGTGGTCGGGCCGCCGACCGGGGCATGGGTTGATCTCGTGGCGCCGCTCGCGGGCGTCGCCATTTCCTTTGCTTGGGACTTTTTCGGTTATAAACACCTGGTGTTCGTGCAGTAGAATGCAGAAAATATAATGTATAATGGGTTGACCCGTTTTCCATTATCCTTTATACATTCTACATCTCCATGACCCGCTTTTTTGAGACCCTCCCGGCTCTGCTCGCCTGGACGACGCTTATCCTTATGTTTTTGCTTTCCTGGCTTCTCCCGACGTGGGTGGCGGTTTTTATTATCCTTTTTGATACCTATTGGCTATTGAAGACAATCTTCCTGTCGTTCCATCTGCGGGCGACTTTCAATGCTATGAGGGAAAATACGAAGACCGATTGGCTGGCAAAATTGGAAGTGATGGCTCCGGACCGGGTCCCTGGCGGCAAACCTTCGTGGCGGGACCTGCATCATCTCGTTATCCTGCCGATGTATAACGAACCGTACGAGGTGGTCCGGGAAAGTTTCGAGAGCTTGGCGCGGGTCCATTATCCGAAAGACAAATTAATAGCGGTTTTGGCGCTTGAGGAACGGGCGGGGGAGCCGGCGCTCGCGACCGGGGAAAAGATTCGGAAAGAATTCGGCCATGAGTTCTGCCGGTTTTTGGTCACCGTCCATCCGAAAGGCCTGCCGAATGAGATTCCGGGCAAAGGTTCGAATGAGGCCTGGGCGGCGCGGCAGGCGAAAGAACAGATTTTGGATCCGTTGCATCTGGACTATAAAAAAGTGCTGGTTTCGGTTTTTGACGTGGACACGCAGGTCCTGCCCGAATATTTCGGACGGCTGGCGTATATTTTCATGAATGCCGAACATCCGTTGCGGTCCATTTACCAGCCGATCCCGCTTTTCACGAACAACATCCACGATACGCCGACTTTCGCGCGCGTCGTTTCTTTTTCGGCGACCTTCTGGCAGATGATGCAGCAGTCGCGGCCGGAGCGGTTGACATCGTTTTCATCGCAATCGGTCCCATTCCAGACGCTTGTTGAAATCGGTTTTTGGCAGAAGGACATCGTTTCGGAGGATTCGCGCATCTTTTGGCAGGGGTATCTGCGGTATCACGGCGATTTTCGCGTCGAGCCGCTGCTTTTTCCCGTGTCGATGGATGCGGCCGTAGCGCCGACGTTTTGGAGGACGATTAAGAATGTTTACAAGCAGCAGCGGCGCTGGGCGTGGGGTTCAGAGAATGTGCCGTATCTGCTGGACGGTTTCAGGAACGATCCGGTGATTCCGGCAAAGAATAAATGGTATTGGTCGTTCAACGCGCTTGAGGGCTATCATTCCTGGGCGACGAACTCGCTCATGATTTTCGCGCTCGGCTGGCTGCCGCTCTTCCTCGGCGGGCACCATTTCAATTTCACCCTGCTCTCATACAACCTGCCGCGCATAACGCGGTTCATCATCGAGCTTTCCATGATCGGCGTCGCGAGTTCGGCCATCATGAGTTTCTTCCTGCTGCCGCCCAAACGGAACGGCGAAAAACTGAATGTGGCGGATTATTTTATTTATTTCATCCAGTGGCTTTTAATGCCGGTTACTTTGATTGTTTTCGGCGCCATCCCGGGATTTGAAGCGCAGACACGGCTCGCACTCGGCGGCAAATACAAGCTCGGGTTTTGGGTTACGCCGAAGAGCAGATAGAGGGCGTGGTATACTGAAATGAATGAGGACTCTCCGCGAAGTTCTTCTTGAAGCCGATGCGCGGCACGTTGCCGTCGGGCATTTTAATATTTCTGAATTGGCGGCGCTTAAAGGGATCTTCGGCGCCGCGATCGAATTATCGGAGGAGGGCAAGGGGAAGACGGAGGGTGGAGTGCCGATCTTGATCGGCGTTTCCGAAGGCGAGCGCGAATTTATCGGCGTGAGGACGGTGGCGGCGGTCATTAAAAGCATGCGCGCCGAGTTCGGTTACCCTATCTATCTCAACGCCGACCACACGCATTCGCTCGACAAAGTCCGCGCGGCAGCCGAAGCCGGTTTCGATGAGATTATTTTCGACGCTTCCGCGCTGCCGATGGAAGAAAACATCAGGCAAACCAAGGAAGCCGTGAAAATCATCCGCAGCATCGATCCTAACATCGTCATCGAGGGCGAAATCGGCTATATCGGTTCGAATTCGGAAGTGATGGAAAAAAAGCCGGACCACATTGCGCTTTCGACGCCGGATGAAGCGGTGCGGTTCGTTGATGAAACCGGCATTGACGTTCTTGCCCCGGCGGTCGGCAACATGCATGGCCTTCTGAAGGAAATGGCGGAAGGGAAAATGCAAAAACGGTTGGATATCGGGCGGATCGGCGAGATAAAAAAAGCGATTGTCGCGGCGCTTGCGGCGCGCGGTAGCCACGGCGCCGGTTCCTGGATGACGCTGCACGGCGGTTCCGGTACTGCGGACCAGGATTTTACGGCGGCGATCAGGGCGGGCATGGATATCGTGCATGTTTCAACGGAGCTCAGATTGGCGTGGCGGCGCGGCGTGGTGGAAGGGTTGCACGCGCATCCGGATGAGGTGGCGCCGTACAAGATTTTGCCGCCGGCAGTAGAAGGGATCATGGAGATCGTGAAGCAAAGGCTGCGATTGTTTAATGATAGGTAACCGGCAATTTTCGAATTTCGAATTTGGTTCAATGAGTCAATTTGAAAATTAGGCCTTGGATCTTGGAAATTCAATGGAAATTAAAAATTGAAAATTTTTAAAACCCATGCACATTTTTCCCGTAATCAATTGTTCCGACGCCGCCTCTGCGCGGAAGCGCATGCTGCAGGCGGAAACATTCCTGCGTGC
Organism: Patescibacteria group bacterium; assembly: GCA_028865305.1. Classification (GTDB taxonomy): domain Bacteria; phylum Patescibacteriota; class Minisyncoccia; order UBA6257; family 2-01-FULL-56-20; genus REEB161. Next base: position 14,182 of record JAGWKM010000016.1, read on the forward strand.
GGGCGATTTCGTTCATGTCGACGTGGCAGATGGTATTTTTACGTTCCATAAAACGTGGCGCGATATGGCGGGCTGGGCGGCATTGCGGCTACCCTTCAATTTAGAGGTGCATCTTATGGTTGAACATCCGGAAAAACAGATTGAGCCGTGGCTTGCGATCGGTGCGAAGCGGTTCGTGGTCCACGTGGAAACGGTCACGGAAAAGTCGCTTGAGGAAATCTTGAGGAAATGTTCCGCGCGCGGATCGGAGCGCGGGGCGCAGGTGATGCTTTCATCGAATCCGGAAACACCGGCAGGGGAGTTCCGGCCCTATTTCCATAAAATATGGTTTTATCAGGTGCTCTGCGTCCATCCGGGACTTGCGGGGCAGAAATTCCTGCCGCGGACGCTTGAGAAGGTTAAATTTTTAAGGAAGCATGCGCCGGATGGTATAATTATTGAGGTGGATGGCGGCATCAGGCCCGGAACCGCGAAACTTGCGAAGGAAGCGGGTGCGGACATTGCCGTTTCGGCGAGTTATATTTTTGAGAGCGAGGATATGCGAGCGGCGTTTGAAAGACTGATGAAGGTTTAGGCTTGTCATCCTTTAAATGTCTAATATCTAATTAATAATTAATAACGAATGTCCAATAGGAGAAATGCCCAATGGACATTCAAGATTAGGCATTCGTTATTAATTAGATATTATTAATTAGAAATTTTTCAAACTCTGGATTCCGGGGTAAGCTTGCCTACCGGCAGGCAGGCCCGGGATGACAAAAAATCCATGGAACATTTAACAGAAAAAAAGCTCCAGCAGCTTGAACTTATGGCGAACCGGATGCGCGAGGACGTGATCCAAATGGTTTCGCGCGCCGGTTCGGGGCATATTGCCGGACCGTTAGACATGGCGGAAATTTTCGCCGCTTTTTATTTCCATATCCTGAACCACAATCCGAAGAAGCCGAACTGGCCGGAGCGCGACCGTTTGGTCCTGTCGAACGGCCACATTTGCCCGATCCAATACGCCGCGCTTGCGCACGCCGGTTATTTTCCGGTTGAAGAATTAAAGACGTTGCGTGAGCTCAATACGCGTTTACAGGGCCATCCGCATCGCATGGTTTTGCCCGGCATTGAAACCACTTCCGGGCCGCTCGGTTCAGGTCTTTCGCAATCCGCCGGCATGGCGCTCGCGGCAAAAATGGACGGCAAGAAATGGCGGACGTATTGCCTGACTTCCGATGGCGAACACGAAGAGGGAAATACCTGGGAGGCAGTGATGTTCGCAGCGAAAAACCGGCTGAGTAATCTCACGGTCTTCGTCGACCGCAATAATATCCAAATCGACGGATTTACGGAGCACGTGATGCCGCTCGAGTCGCTCCGGGCGAAATATGAGTCGTTCAATTGGCATGTGCTCGAGATCGATGGGCACAATTTCGAGGAAATTATAGCCGCGGTTGCCGAAGCGAAAGCGATCCACGAACAGCCGACAGTCGTGATCGCGCACACGATTCCGGGCAAGGGCGTCGATTTCATGGAAAACGATTACCTGTGGCATTCAAAGCCGTTTAAGGAAGGTGAAGCGGCCAAAGCTTTGCATGAATTGAGGACGCTGCGAGGTAAAATAAAGTCGGAGCATGAGTAAATTATTTCTGTCATCCCGGGCCTGACCAGAGACCCAGGGCTTTAAAATTTCTAATTAATAATGTCTAATTAATAACGAATGTCTAATTTCGAATGTCCATTGGGCATTTCTCCTATTGGACATTCGTTATTAATTATTAATTAGATATTAGACATTTTAGATCTGGATCCCAGCTCGGTGGTCAGGATGACACCATAAACCAACCATGGACAATACCCAACCTATCCAAAAATCTTCCCCGCGCGACGTTTTTATGTATTTGCTCGCGACCATTTTGCTCTTTTTTTGCGCCTGGAGCGTGATCAACCTTTCGCTCGAATACATGAATGTGGCGTTTCCGGATCCATTGAACCCGCTCTATAACGCGGGAGATGCCATCCGTTGGTCGCTCGCATTGCTCATCATTATGTTCCCGGTTTATTTCTGGGTCGTCCGTTTTTTGAACCGTGATATTACGAAGGAACCGGCAAAGAGCGAGATCCGCATCCGCAAATGGCTCTTATACTTCACTTTGTTCATTGCCGCGTTGCTCATTATTGGCGACCTTGTGGCGCTCATCTATAATTTTTTGCAGGGCGAGATCACGCCGCGGTTTTTATTGAAGGTGGCGTTTGTCCTTGCGGTCGCGGCGGCAGTGTTTTGGTATTACCTGTATGATCTGCGCAAAGCGCCGGGCACATTCTCGCGCCAGGCGAAATTGTTTGTTTGGGGGGTTTTGATCGCGCTCCTTGCGGTAGTCGTCGCCGGATTCTTCATCGCCGGTTCGCCGTTTACCCAGCGTTCGATCCGTTTTGATGGGCAAAAAGTGAACGATCTTCAATCGTTGCAATACCAGATCGTCAATTACTGGCAGCAAAAGGGGAAACTGCCCGCGACGCTCAGCGATCTCAACGATTCGATTTCCGGATTCGCGGCGCCCGTTGATCCGCAAACCGGAGTCGCCTACGAATACATCACCACCGCTTCCACTTCGTTCCAACTTTGCGCCAATTTCAACCTTCCTTCGGCAGCCGGACAGTCTGGCGGCGGCATTCGAACCGCTCCGATCGGACCGTATCCTTATGGCGGCGACGCAGCAAATAACAATTGGGATCACGGTGCCGGCCGGCAATGCTTCAGTCGAAGCATTGATCCGCAAATGTATAAACCTGTAAAAAATTAATATGAACCGTACCGGCATTGCGCCTTTGATTGTGGTGTTCATCGCCGCAGGGATTTTACTCGCTGGCGTGGTCGGATATTCTATTTGGAAACAGCCACGGTCTGCAGCGCCGGCCGGGGGTTTGTCCGATATAACTCTTTCGATGCCGGAATGGAATGTCGAGTTCGCCGTGCCGCTCGGGATGGAAGATCTGCAGTACTCCATTTCCGCAACTTCTTCTTATGCCGTACTCGCCACGGGGCAGCTTGTGGCGAAGGGCTGCGCCCTGGATCAGGCGCCGCTTGGCATCCTTTCGCGCGTGCGAAATTTCAATGACTTCGAAGCGAGCGGCCATTACATTCCGGAGAACATAAACATTGGCGGATATTATTACTATTTTACGCCGCCCCAAGCTCCTTGTTCGATGGACAAACAAATGCAAGAGCTTCAGGCAAAACAGGTCGCGGCATTGAAATCAGATCTTATCAGTCATCTTGCGATTGCGATTCCGAGCGTTACCGACACGTCCGATTGGAAAACCTTCACAAGTTCACTGTTTAATTTTTCGTTCAAATATCCGGCTGATTGGCAAAAATCCAATGATCCGCTGAACAATGTGAACCCGCATGTCTTTTTCGGCCATCCGCTGAACGGCACGACAACTTATTCGCTGAAGCTTTTCATTTACGACAATCCGAAAAACCTTTCAGCCGCCGATTACGTGGCGCAGATGCTTGCGGATGACCGCGCGCAGGATGCTTCAAATAGCGCGAATGGTTCCGCGCCGCGCCTCACGCCGCAGTTCTCGAAACAATTTGCTTTGACCGTTGGCCAGGTTCCGGCGTACGAGCTTTATGATGTTTTTGAATTTGACCATCAGGCGGAGCAGGTTTATGTGCGGCAGGGCAAGAAAGTAATCCTGTTCGATTTCCCCATGCCGTCCGAAAATCCGAACATCGCGAACCCGGCCGAAAATAACGTCATCGCTCACCAAATATTGGACTCTTTGCAGCTCGTGCCAGGATCAACCGGAAATCAAAATGTTTCATCGACTGTTCGGGGCACCGGTGCGTTCTGCGGCGGCATCGCGGGTGTAAAATGTTCGGAGGGTTATGATTGCCGGCTTGACGGCGCCTATCCCGACGCCGGCGGCACCTGCGAGATCCAGAAGGTAACTCCGCTACCCGGCACGATGTGTGCGCAATATGTAGTGAAGGCGAAAAACGCCGCAACCGGCGAAATCCATGATTTTCCGACGCCATGCGAAGTGCCGCCCGGCTGGGAACCGGTTGCGCAGCCTGGCTAGCGATGAATCGATGAAGAAAAATGAAAAATTCATTAAGTGAAGTTTGACTTTTGTGACGTCGGCATTATTATGATGAATGCCATGAAATATAAAAATACGCTCCAAAAAGGCGCAGTGCGTTATATCGTTTTTCGCGAAGGCGAAACCTGGTACGCCGCTGGTTTGGAATTCAATATTGTGGAAACCGGAGATACGCCGCGCGAGGCGTTATTGCTGCTTTTTGAAGCGCTGAACGGTTATGTGGAATCTGCGCGGAAAATGAAAGCTCGACCGAGAATTTTGAACCAAAAGCCCGACCAGGAATATGAGGAGATGTGGGGTTCATTGATAAAACACGAGCCGACGGCGGTGCCGGTTGATACATTCGGGTGGAGGAATATCAGCGGCAAGCGATCGCTTCAGCCCGCCTAAAGTCTTGATTGAAAAGTGAAATCATGCCGCACGGAGTATTCAACTGGACAGCTGAAGAAGTGGTGCGATTCCTTAAAGACCGCGGATTCATTTTGAATCATACTCGCGGCAGCCACTTTTATTATACCGGACGCCAAAGCGGCGAGTTTCGGCAGGTTTGCGTTCCGTTCCATGGGAAAGTCGCGCTGAAGCCGCGTCTCTTGAACGGCATCATCCGGCAATCCGGGATACCGCGAAGCGAATGGATGGAAAGGTGAACTGATTTGTTAGAATATAAGTATGTATCGGAAAGGATTCGCGCCGCTTGTAATTATCTTCATCCTCGCCGCCGCAGCGCTCGCGGGCGGCGCAGTTTGGTATTTTTACAAGAACCAGCAAAGCGCCGCTTTTCATTTGCCTCAAACAACAATTCAGCCTGGCAGTCTGTTTCCAAAGCCGAACCTGCCGAGTTCGACAGCAGTCGAACGAATGGATACTTCCGGCAGTTCGGTCTCGTCCACTGCAAGCTGGAAAACGTATACGAATGAAACTTACGGTTTTCAATTCAAATATCCAGACAGTTGGCGTGACGTTTGGGAAGGTACAACGACCTATGGAAATACATCTGGCTTTGGTATTAATCTGAAATCAACGACCTCCGCGACCTCCAGCGTTTATATTGAAATATTTGGTGCAAATTCAAATGCGACTAGCACCGCAGGATTTTTTTCAATGATAGGATTAGATATAAGCGGCACCAGCAAAAGGCAAATATCCGCTTCAGGTGCCGCTGGCGATTATTATGAGAATGTTCCAGGAGAATCGAATTATAATGAAGCGTTGTTTTTGCACGGTGGAAAATATTACGGCGTGCAGGATTGGACAGACGATGCAACTTTCGAATCAATCCTCTCCACCTTCCAATTCTTGCCTTTCGCTCCCGCGGCGGGGAATGCGAGTTCATCGGGGGATTTTTCTATTAACAACATGAGCGAGATCACATTTTCAACCGGGGAAGCAGCAACCCCCCTTATTCTCGATGCTTCAGGAAGAAGCACGGGGATAGACTCAGCGGGTAATATTGTTCAAAAAATCCCAAATTCTTCCTACGGCGAAGATCAGATTTGTAGCATTGAAAGTGGTGCTAGTTGTACGGGGGTTACTCGTTCGATAGACATACAACAAGCGGCAAACGGTATATATGAATTGATTTTAACCGGCGTTAAAAGCGGCAATTATGATTTTTCAATTTATAATTATTCCCAAGATGGTTCTCCGCAACCTCTTCTTGAGGGTCGCGGCCGTATACAGCTTGGCGAGCAAATCCATTACGAGTTGATTTTTAATTCTTCCCCAGGGGTTACTTCTACATTAATTTTGGTAAAATAAAAGGGTTCATATTATTTATATTGTTCATACGCATATTAGTATTACGCTTACATGATTAACTCTGACGCAAAACTGAATCCTCAGCTTTTCGACGAGGACGTCGAACAGAAGCCGACGCGGGACGGTTATGGCGCCGGTTTATTGGCCTTGGGCGAAATGAACCCGAACGTGGTGGCACTTTCGGCTGATTTGACGGAATCGACGCGCGTGGAGGCGTTCGCGAAAAAATATCCGGAGCGGTTTGTGGAGCTTGGCGTTGCGGAGCAGAACATGGCGACCGTGGCGGCTGGCATGGGTATCAGCGGCAAAATTCCATTCATTTCCTCTTACGCGACTTTTTCGCCGGGGCGGAATTGGGAGCAGATCCGGACGACGATTGCCTATAACGATTCGAACGTGAAAATCGCCGGCCATCACGCGGGCATTTCCGTCGGCCCCGACGGTGCGACGCACCAGGCGACGGAGGACATTGCCATTATGCGCGCGATGCCGAATATGAAAGTGTTCGTGCCGTGCGACGCGATTGAGGCACGGAAGATGACTATGGCGGCGGCGCAGCTCTGGGGACCGGTCTATTTGCGTTTTCAGCGTGAAAAGACGCCGGTCATGACAACAGAAGAGACGCCGTTCGTGCCGGGCAGGGCGATCGTGATGTGGGAATCAAAGCCGAAGACGCTTGCGAAGAAATCGGACGTCCTGATTATCGGTTGCGGCGGTATTTTGCATAACGCGCTACTTGCCGCGCGCCAGCTTGAAAAGGAGAAGATTGGTTCCATCGTTTTGAATTGCCACACCGTGAAACCGTTGGATGAAAAGAAAATCGTGGAGCTCGCGAAAAAAGCCGGAGCGGTGGTTACGGTGGAGGAGCACCAGGTGAGCGGGGGACTGGGCGGCGCCGTGGCTGAAGTTTTGGCGAAGTATCATCCGGTGCCGATCGAATTCGTCGGCATGCAGGACACGTTCGGCGAATCTGGTGCGCCGGAGGCGTTGATAAAAAAATACGGCATGGATGCGAAGGCGATAGTGGGTGCCGCTAAAAAAGTTTTGAAGCGGAAATAGTTGTTTCTGTCATCCTGAATAGCGCGAAATATCTTGGCTCAAACATTAATAATTAATAATGTCTGATTAATAATGAATGCCTAATGTCCGAATGTCATTCGGCATTTAGAACTGGAAATTCGTTATTAATTATTAATTAGACATTATTAATTCCAATAGCTCCGACCATGATCAAAAAGAAGGGTTCCAAATACGTCGTTCTCTCGGAAAAAACCGGCCGCTCATTCGGCACTTATAAGACCAAAAAGGAAGCCGAAAAGCGCCTGCGCCAGATCGAATTTTTCAAGCATCTGAAGGGAAAGAAATAAAGAATTTGCAGCTTAGGGATTTGCAGGATTATATTCGACGATCGTCGGATCTAATCCTGCAAATTTTAATATCGGAGCCGCGCCATAAAAAAAGACCTGGATCCCGGGTCGGAGCCCGGGACGACGGAAGGGAATCCACTTTATACTTTATACTTTATACTTTATACTATCCTCATGCCCCGCAAATATGATCTGATCTGCATCGGCGATGTCGTCATGGATGCTTTCATAACGCTGAAAGACGATCAAGCGAGCGTTGCTTGGGACCGCAAGCACGAGAATGCCACGCTTTCCATGCCGTTCGCGACAAAAATCCCGTACGAATCGCTCGTCGTCGCGACCGCCGTCGGCAATTCCTCGAACGTCGCCGTCGGTGCCGCCCGGCTTGGTTTGAAAACCGGCATCATTACCTCCGTCGGTGCCGACAGTTACGGCAAAGAAGTGCTCGCTTGGTATAAAAAGGAGCGGGTGAGCGAAGAATTCGTCCGCGTGAACCGCGGCCTGCCGACAAATTACCATTTCGTCCTGACCTATGATGCCGAACGGACGATCCTCATTAAACACCAGGATTACGAATATTACGACCCGCGCAAACTCGACCGGAAGACCGATTGGCTTTATTTTTCCTCCATCGGCGAACACGCGCTTTCGATGCACGATAAAGTCGCCGATTACCTGAAGCGGCATCCCGGCGTGCGCATGGGTTTCAATCCGGGCACGTTCCAGCTGAAATTCGGCGCCAAACGGCTCCGCGAAATTTATAAGCATACTTACGTGCTGTTCCTGAACCGCGAGGAAGGAGAGTTGGTCGCCGGAAAAAAAGAGGGGACGCCGCTCGCGGAACTGATGGACGCGCTTCATGAGCTTGGGCCGAAGATCGTCGTCATCACCGACGGTCCGAAGGGCGCCTACGCTTCCGACGGCACTGCGAAATATTTCATGCCGCCGTATCCCGATCCGAAACCGCCGATCTCGCGCACCGGCGCCGGCGATGCGTTCTCTTGCGGGTTCACCTGCGCTTTGATCTATGGGTTGCCGGTCGCGGAAGCGCTCCGCTGGGCGCCGATCGAATCGATGCATGTTGTCCAATTTTTCGGCGCGCAAACCGGGTTATTGACGAAGCCGAAGCTTCTGCAATTATTGAAAAAAGCCCCGAAGAAATTCCAGGTGAAGGTGCTCTGAATAAAATAATACGGGGAGGTTGCCGGCGGTGTTCATTGCCACCGGTTTCCTCCCCGTTGTCCCGGGCCTTGCGGCCCGAGAAGTTGGCGCCCGAATTGAGCGTACAGAGCCTATGAACAATTACCAGTGTGAACTTGGAGGCTTTGTACGGACAATTTGATTTACGCGCACGGAATGAGTTGGTTTTCTATTGCTTCCTGGCACCGGGTGCAGAATTTCGCCCACGGCACCGCGAGCAGCCGCTTGTCGGCGATTTTCTTTTCGCAGCCGAGGCAGCTGCCGTAGCTGCCGTCCGCGATCCGGCTCAAGGCACCGCGGATTTCGGTAACAAGTGCGTATCGGTTTTCCAGGCAGCCGACCGTAATGTGTTGGTCGACGAGATCCTGGGCCATGTCGCTGGCGTCGCGGGTGCGCATTTCTTTGAGAAGACCTGCTTGGTTCTTCTCGTTAAGAAACTCTTCCAACGCCTTTTTCTGTACGTGTAAATTCATTTGGCCTTTCCGGATAGAACGAGTTCCATCCTGACTGTTTCTAGCATACCATATGCTTGATAATTGTCAAATGAATCGTAATATCCCAATGGCTTGGATTGTCCCTTTTTCAGGAGGTGATTCCAAGCTATTGGGATATTGCGCCGGACTGTACAAAACTAACGGGTTAGCTCATTTTTGAACATTTTTGATCCGGGCAAGATAATCTTCGAGCCGCTTGAGCGGAGGAATGTCTCTCAGCGACTCGTGGGGTCTTGTCGTATTGTACCAGTTCACAAAAGCGGAGTTAAGGAAAAATCGGTGTGTTTTTTGAAGCGTCAGCACAGACGAAAAAGCTAGATATCATCAAGCTCTTTCGTTTGGGTTGACTTCGAAACAGACAAGCGCTTGTCTGTTTGCATGAGAAAATACAACAAAATATGCGAGCAGTG
>JAGWKM010000076.1 GCA_028865305.1 Patescibacteria group bacterium
CAAATCTACGCTTACTGACATCGAAGCGGGGATTAAGACCTTCGAAATCGCCTTCCTCGCATACTTTATGATGCAGGACGGCAAGACCATCGGCGAGCATATCATTCCCCGGCTGGATGAAGCAGTTGGGAACTCAAAACTTTTACTACAATGAACTGGCCTTTAGCACTCGTAATCAGCGTTGGCATCATTGCGGTAACCCTTCTGGGTATTGCCGCTCTTCAAGCCACGAAAAAACTCACGGATAAATTCTAAACCAACATGGCAAAACACACCGAACCTTCGGAAACAATTGTTTCCGAAAATCAACCGGCAACGCTCCACGCGATAGACGTTGCGATTCGCAAGAAGCAACGCTCCCGCGATACGATAATCAAAAACTACGGCACCGAACTCACCGCGATCAACGGTGAGATCAACGAGCTTTTAGCGAGCAAGAAATCGCTGTTGGAGCGGGAACTTCAACTAATCGAACAGGAGAAAGAAGCATGAAAAGCATGAGCATAAACGAGTTTGCGAAATTGAACGGGCTTCGACCCGTAAGGACGGAAGATGGGATAACATTTTTCGAAGACATGGATTATTCCAGAATGTTGTCCGATGCTTATGGGATGCTCAGGGATGCAAGTGACCTGGCCGAAGAGATAGATGCAAAACGACCCGACGAGGTTCCCGCATGACCTATCCTCACGCACTCCTCGACCGTGTCCGTCTCCGTCACGCGCGGCGGCTATCGGATGGAACTGTAACGTTTTTGGCAATCACTTTTTTACTGGCGCTGGCATTGCTGGCGGGGAACTGAGATGAAGGCATTAGAAGAGCGTATTATTAATTTGCGCACTGAGCTTGCTGATTGCGAACAAAAATTGATTCAACGAAATCATAAGATGAACAGCAGGCGTGAATTTTTTCGAGCACTGCCTCTGGAAACTTTAATAGACAAAATAATCGAACTTGAAGACGAAATTGCGGATGATTAATTATTTATGAGCACCGAACTAACGAAAACACAACCCACCGAGCAATCCATCCTCGAAATCATTTCATCCGTATCGAAAGACCCGAATGTAAATGTCGAAGTGATGCAAAAGCTCGTTGACCTTCAATTCGTCGTGATGGAAAAAGAGCAACAAGTCGAATTGAACAAGGCATTAGCGCGGCTGGAACCGAAGCTTGAAACGCTGATGAAATCCAAAGCCGGAGCCGTGACGAAAGATAAGCAGGTAAAATTCTACTATACGCCTTATGAGGAAATAGATGCTATGCTTCGACCTGCACTTCGGGACTGCGGATTATCTCTATCATTCAGTTCCCGTACTATCGGGGACAAAACCTATTTCGTCGCAACGGTTCAGGAAATAACAAAAGGCGGTCAACGCGAAGCGGTTATTCCCTACGCGCCGGACACGTCTGACCAGCTTAACCAACCGCAGAAAATTGCGAGCGGCCTGAGCTATGCAAAGCGTATCTCCGTTGCCATGCTATTCAATCTTGTTTTTAAGGGCGAAGACGACAACGCGCAATTCGCCGGAGCGATAACGGCATTGCAGGCGGGAACGCTCGATAGACTTCTCGCAGAGCGGGACGTTGACCGTCCTGCTTTTATGAAATTCATTGAAAAGGAGTGCGGAGTTTCAGAAATCACCCTGATTCCCGCACGATCCTTCGCTGAAATAGAATCGAAACTCAAACAAAAGCCACTGCGAAAACATGATTCGAATTGACGTAGAGCAGGGTAGCTCAAAATGGCATTTGCTTCGATACGGAATAGTTACGGCAAGCGAAGCCGATGAATTAGTGACCCCGAAAAAATGGGAACCTACTTCCGGCGAGAAGCGGGAGAAATACTTGTGCCGCAAAATAGGCGAACGAATTGCGCTTGCAGAAACGGCAGATATTGAGGACGCTATCGAGCGGGCCGCGAAGATCGAGCGAATGCTGAATCGTGTACAAACGGAATCCATGCTTCACGGTGTCGTTTCGGAACCCCGCGCTGTGAACGCCTATGAATTTTTGACTGGCAATGAAACAGAAGCGGCGGGATTTATTATGAACGACACTAAGACCGCCGGAGCTTCAGTTGACCGAATGATTAAGGGAACGAAGCGCGGTCTCGAAATCAAAAGCCCATTCTCATTGGGCGTGTATGTTGGCTACTGTCTGAGTAAGGGCGTGGATGCCGCGTATCTTCCTCAGCTTATCTTTCAGCTTTGGGTTGCAGACCTCGAATCCATCGACATTTACGCTTGGTACGAGGGCCGCTCGGAATCGAAACCTGTCACCGTTCCCCGCGACGAAGAGAAAATCAAACGACTGGCAGAACTCCACGCGGAATTCAATGACCGGCTTGAAGATGAATGGAAATTATGGCAAGGCGGTCTTTATACGGTGACAAGAGTGTAGTGCGCTCGCGTATCTCGCGCACGCATGGCAGGGCTTGTTAGAACTTAATCCCGGTTCGCCGCCGGGAAGCTCTCAAGGGGAAGCCTGAAACGCTTCGAGCGTGAAACTTAAAGCCCGCGTGGCAGAAGTTCTATCGCCGGCGAAATTCCGGCCTTGCTTCCTCTGAATTTTTAACACAACAGAGAATAAGAAATGACAAACCCACAACACGAAACTCCGGAGTTAAGCGAACTCGGCGTTGGGCCGGTCACGCAATTATTAGGCGATCAATCGAAGCCATCCGGCGATTTCATAATTAGCGAGGATGAGGCCCGCGAACTTAGAGACTTCATTTTGATGAGTGCGCTAACCGCTGAAAACCTTGAGCATTATCTTGGGCGTAAGGGAGACGGTAAATTTTGGGAAGACCGCGAAAATGCGTATCGTATTATTACACGCATTCTCGTCAACGGCTATGCTCGCCAATTCGAGGAAAAATGACTTACGACAACCACCTAATCCACGAACGCCTCTTGCAAGTCGAACTTGCCGAAGTGCTGAACGAACGGCCTTCACAAGCCGAACTCGACCGGGACGATTTGTGGAACAAGCGCAACGGGAAGCGGAGGCGGCGGCGGAAATTAAAATGCAAAAGCAGTGCGCCGCTAAAGTTCGCCGAGCGATTCCGCTCAGGGAGATTGAAAAGGCGATGAGGTAACTAATTTTACACACAACGCGGCCTTCGGGCCGGGAGAGATAATGACTAAGACATTTTGTGACATTTGCGGGCACGAAGCTAACAAAAAGTTTTCGCGGGTAGAGGTATTCCACTGGTTTCCCGATCAATGGGCGGGGCAAGGGCGTAGCGTTCAAATCAACGTCGGCTTTACTAGCCAAAATGCGTATAACGCGGACAGTGAGCATATTTGCGACGATTGCATGGCAACGGCAATTAGAGGCATCGTGATTAGCCGGCCGGAACCCATTCCATCTTCAGACTAACCTATGGCAAAGCACTTCGAAGAAAATGAGATCACCGAAATGTGGCGCGACATTCATAGAGCGCAACAGGAAAAACGGGCCTCCAATCGTGAGAACGGCGCGGCTCAACTAACCGCGCTCGGCATTCCCTTCGAATCGAAAAATAACGGTGCTCATTTCCGACTCGGAACGCTTCGACGCTCGACAACTCTGAGGGAGTTCGTTGACTTCTATAAGAACCAGTGTGCATATATGACGCACAAACGGTTTCCATATTTTCCATTCGAGGAACTTCCATGACCGACCGAACACTGGAACAATTAGAGCGGGAGTACCGGGAGAAGCAAGGGTGGAGGTATCGGGCGGATTGCTGGATAAGCTGCCGCAATCGGCGCGTTACGGAGTGTTTTATGATGGGAACTAAAAAAAGCAATTCTCATAGCACATTTGAAAGGGAACGAATGAACATAGACCGAACCAAACTCCGGGAGCTTAACAAAGCGGCAACCCCGGGAACGTGGACGTTAATTCACGTTCAAAACGTGACCACTGGGAAATCCGATATTGCTATTAGTGATAGAGATGTTCCGGTTGGCGAGAAACCGACGCGATTGATATGCTCGATCACTCCCGTCGAATTGCAAGATGAGGCGGACTGGATTAATGCAGAATTAATCATCGAAGCCCGCAACTCTATCATCCCACTCCTCGACGCACTGGAAGCCGCCGAACAGCGCGTGGCGGAACTGGAAGCCAAAAGCCGAATGCAGATTCACGAACCGGATTCTTTTGATGACGACTGTCCATACTAAGGAACTTAATCCATGACACTGAATCAATTTCAAAAAGACGTTACCGAATGGCTGGCTGGATTGCCGCCCGATGAGGATTATACGGCAGGTCTCATCGTAGCCCGCTGGAAAGCTGACAATGAAAACGGGAACTCCAATATGGTGGGCTTCACCGGGCCGCGTGAAGAATACATGCCGTGTATCGGTGCGCTTGCGGAGAACGGGGCAAAGCATGGGTATCTTGCCAAAACTATTCCGATGAACAACAATAAGGACGGCAACCCATGACACACACAGAAGAACTCGTAGCGGTATGTAGGGATATTGAGCTTTATTTTGATGGATACCTATTCCATGATTTGAAGCCGCGCCTTCGCGCTGCACTTGAAGCATTCGAATCCACCCCGGAGCCACACCGAATATCGGACGGCGGTAGAAGTGGATGGGTCGGGCGCTCATATACCCCGGAGCCGGAACTTCCTGCGCACGAATATCAATGGGATTGCGCATGTAAACGCTGCACGCTCGCTCGAAAGATGAAGCGGGACAACGACGCCGCGAACTCGGCGCCCACTGCGGAGCCGGAAGAGGGGATGGATGTGGATGCGATTCAAGCCATTATTCGGGACGATGGGCTGCCCGAATACAAGCAAGATGGGGCATGGGCCGAGGCGCATGGCTCCCGTCTCGCCACAACAGAGCAAGCGGGATATGAACGGGGCGTGAGGGATGCCGAAGAATTGCTTCAATCTTTGCATGATAAAATTCTCTCTGATGGAATTAATATCCATGATGATATGAACGACGAGACGCGGGAGCGATTCGCCAAAATGTCAAGGATAGAAATTATTCTAACAGCATTTCGAATGAGCATGGAGTTATTCTACGCGGATGCCTTAAAAGCAATTCGTGCGCTCCCCGCAACTAAACCAGAAGGAGAGACCAATGCC
>JAGWKM010000374.1 GCA_028865305.1 Patescibacteria group bacterium
AGACCGTCTCGAAAAAATCCTGAAAACTATCGAACGCATGATTCCAAGCGAGCGAGACCGTGTAATGGCCTATTTGGCGAGCCGCTATGGATTGCGTTGCCCTCAATGTGGCGAGGATTATCCATGAGCTACATGAAATGCCACGTCTGTCACGACCTCATTGATACGGATTCCGATCCTGACTCGCTCTACGTTTTTCCCGAAGAATGTATTTGCGAAGCGTGCCGCGAAACCTATCACCTGAAAACCGAATAGGAGCGCGACGAAGCCTACGCCGAACGCAAGACGCCGCTGCTCAAAAAGGATTTTGACCAAGCCACCGCGATGTGCGAAGCGGCAAAAGAGCAACTACAGGAATTAGTTGACGCGGGCACACTCGAACGTACGCCGTTCGGCGCTGGCGAGACAGAGCGGGTTTTATTGTGGGAAGATCGCGGCGTATGGTGTCGCTGTCGCGTTGATTATCTGCCGCATGACGGCGAGATACTATTAGAATACAAATCTACTAATGCCAGTGCGCACCCTGACTTATTCCAGTTTCGTCAGGTGCGCCAGCTTGGATACGACGCCCAACTGGCGTTCTACCGTCGCGGCCTGGAAGCCTGCGGCATCGCAAACAGTCCTCAAGTGGGAATCATCGCGCAGGAAACGGAGCCGCCGTATTTGCTTTCGTACATGCGCCTGGACGATGAGTTAATCATGCGCGCCAACGAGCGCATCGAACGCGCATTGAAAACATGGAAAAAGTGTTTAGATACAAATGTATGGCCTGGGTTTAACGTTGCTGGTTATGACATTGAATTGACAGACCGCGAACGCGCCGAAATGGACGCGGCTCATGCCAACAACGGCGCAAGCGGTTCACACGTCACGAGCGAGGACGTTGCCGCGACCGTCAATAAGCCAAGCAATCTGTTCCGCAAATGACGCTGCCACCGATGAATTTTGAATCGCGCGGCGGTCGCAACGCCGTTAGGTCCAAGAAGCACCGCGATTTCGTGAAGAAACACCTATGCATCCTATTCGAGCGT
>JAGWKM010000375.1 GCA_028865305.1 Patescibacteria group bacterium
GCATAAGTCCGCCGTTACGGTATTCGGGCAGGCCTGTCATTTCGGAGACGCCGGTCACTTCGATGCCCGCATCGATGATGGGTTCGAGAAGGGAATAGGTCATCCATTGTGACAGTTTATGAAATGGCACAAGCGTGTCGAGCTTGGGATAATACCAGACGTCCCCGAGATTCACGCCGTTGGAGTGGATTCGTCCCGGCCAAATTGGGCCAAAGTCTTCCAGCACAGCTCGCAAGATGGCCGTCGCGGGAATTTTCTTCGGATATTTCTTCAATAAGCGATTGAGAATATCGCCGGGCCGTCCATTCGAAAACAATTCTCGGTTTTCGACCAGTTGTCCAAGTCCATTGAGGAGTTGTGCGCGGCCCTCCACGCCGATCAGTGGATTTTGTGCGCTCACTTGAAAGTGTCTTTTCAAATCGGCCGCGGTGATTTTTTTTAGAGCTGCCGAATCGGCCTGAAGCTGACCCGGTCGTGAACTAAAGGCGCCGGAGATGAACATGCTCAGACTTGCGATTGCCAATCCTTCGGATCGCCCATACGACTTGCGCGGCTCCTCTGTATATTGCCACTTCGTTCCGGCTCCCGCGTCGAGCAAGACGGACACGACAGCCAAATCAATTTTGGTTCGCGCCTTTTCAAGCGGATTCAGGCCGGCCAATCGATCATGTAGACGCGCGACGCGATTGATTTTGCCTGCATTGAAGTGTCCCCAGCGCGAATGAAACGGCACCTGCAAATTGGGATAATTTTTTCGGATGACTTGGATCACGAAATCGACGACGCCAGCCAATTTTTCCCGGTGATAGATGAATCCGGTATCCCCACGCATCGTCAGTGCAAAAATTTCTTCCGCTCGGTCACGTATCGCTTTCGGCGAAAATACGTAGTCGATATCGACGTTGATCGTTTCCGCTTCACTCTTCAATTTTTCGTCCTTTGACCTTTTGCAAGTCCGAATTGGATTTCGGCGGCTCCTTATGAAAATAGCCAGCGGCCCTTTTGGCTTCGATCTCGACTTGCGCATC
>JAGWKM010000017.1 GCA_028865305.1 Patescibacteria group bacterium
CCCGCAAAGCCGTTCACGTTGACCGCCGTGAGGTAGTTCGTGTTGTTGCAGCCGATGGAGCCGGAAGCATCCGTATTCAGGATGTTGCAGTTCGTCCGGAAGGCCAGGATGGTCGAGCTCTGGAAGGTGGCGGTGGCCACGAAGGTCTGTGCCGCGGTCCAGGTGACGGAGGATGCGGCGGTCACGAAGCCGGGGTTTATGAAATTCAGGGTTACCGATCCGGTGGCGTTTGTGGCACTGATGAAGGTGCCGGAGGAGATGGAGCCGACGCCCGTGACCGCGCCCGAGCCGCCGTTGAAGCTCGTGACGCCGGTGTTCTGGATGCTGAAGATGTTGGAACTGGTGCTGATCGCGATGCCGGTCGAGGCATTGAGGGCGATCGTGCCCGTGAGGTTGCCGAAGGAGCCGACGCCCTGGACGGAGCCCGTCGCGCCGTTGAAGGAACCGACGTAGTTCGTTGGAATGGTGGTTGAAGGCGCCAGATTCGTGCTGGAAGCAAGGAAATCTGAAAACGCGTATTCCGAAGCAGAACCGAGGTTAAGCGAAGAAGACGAAAATGTGAGCTCGGCGGAGTTCGTGGACGTGACCACCGAAATGAAACCATTCGCCGAAAAGACATTATAGGAAGCCATGCCTGTAGAGGTGACGAATCCGAGCGCCGCGACGTTTGCATTCAAAGTCGAAGTCGAAAGCGATATCACGCGATTCGCGGTAAGATCGCCACCTCCAGAGAGGATCCCGCCGCCCGTAATCGAAATGCCCGATGAGGCAAATCCCGGATTCACGAAGCTGATTGTGACGGAACCGGTCGCGCTCGAAACCGAAATATCCGTGCCCGAAGCGAGCGAACCTACGAATCCCGTGCTCGATGCAAGGAAATCCGAGAAGGAATAATGCGAAGCCGAACCGAGGTCGAGCGAAGAAGATGAGAACGTGAGCTGAGCCGAATTCGTAGTCGTCGCGACCGTGATGAAATTATTTGGAGAGAAGACGTTATATGAAGTGATGCCGGTTGAAGTGACATAGCCGACATCATTGGTGAAGAATCCGAGGTTCGAGGGAATGGTAAGGGTCGCATTCACGCCATTCACCTCCGTCGTGAAAACATTGATCGCCGTGGAAGTCGCGAGGTATTGGATGCCGCTGCCGCCCGTGCCGCAATCCGCGCCAACGCCGCTCACGACGCCGTTTGCGTTCACATGCAAACATTGCGTCGAACCGGTGATGCCGCTGATTTTCAAATTGCTTACGGTCAGCTGGTCGGCAGTGTTATCCCAGAAGAAGTTTGCGTTATTTTCATAAATCGTGCCGCTCGCATTGCCGACGAACGGAACCGAACCCTGCGTCAACGTGGTTGTCGCAGAGAGCGGCGGGTTCACCGTGCAATTCGCCGATCCCGGAGCACAGCTCGGGTCCAATGTTTCGCCGGGCGCATAGGGAGAACTTGGCGGATCGGCGAAGGCATGAGGCGCGAAGGCAAAACAAAACATCCCCGCAAGCATAAATCCAATCAGTAATTTTATTTTGCGAGGTGATATCATCGGTTAATTCCTAATAAATAATTAATAATGACTAACGAATTTCCAATGGCCATTCGTTATTAATTATTAATTAGACAATTAGAAATTTTAAATAGAGTTATTCTTTATTATTTTATCACCTCATGAAGTCCAGAAACTAGTGGATAACCGGCGCAAAAAAGTTGCGTCCCGCTTTTTTACGGCCTATAATCCTTTCTATGACTCGAAATGCCCGTCGTCGCCTCTTTTATGCGCTTTTGGCGCTTTTTTTTGTTTTCGGCACCGGCGTCGTCCTCTACGCGCAGGGATGGCGTTTTGATTTTTCCACGGGCAAATTCGGCGAAGTCGGCGCTATTTATATCCGTTCGTTTCCCGATTACGCTTCCATCACTCTGAACGGCAAACCTATCCGAAGCCAAGTCGGATTCCTTTCCCCCGGCACGCTGATTTCCGGCCTCTTCCCTAAAAATTATGAAGTCGGCCTTTCCGCGCCCGGCTACAAACCCTGGACGGAAAAGGCAACGGTTGCGCCGATGCTCGTTACCGAATTCAAATATGCCGTGCTCGTGCCGCAAAACGCGACAGGCACCGCGTCCGGAACAAAAGCAATCGTCCTCGCCCTCCAAAGCAGTACCCGGGCGCTCGCAAGCACAACCATTGCGGCGCGGAGTCTCGCACTCTCAAAGGGAAATTTGCTTGCCGGATCGACAACCCTCGCGAATGACGTGCGCAGCTTTTCGGTTTCCGCCGACGGCACGATGGTCGCCGCGCTCGAACATAAAAGCGTTGAAATTTTTTCATTCACCGATTCGAGCGCTTACGAACGCTTCAACCTGCCGGACATTGCGGACATAAAACAGCTCGTCTGGTATCGCGACGACGAGCATCTCTTTGTGGCATATCCGAATTCCATTTCGTTCCTCGACTTGGCCGATGTCGGCTTGATGAATTTTGCGACGGTCGCATCGGCATCCTCTTTCGAGGCATACGACCGCGATCTAAATATCCTTTACGTGCTGCAGCAAAAAAAGTTGGAACAATACCAGTTCCCCGATTAGCAATGCGGTCGATGGATTTTCAAGAGTGATTCTAGGCAGTATTATCACCGAAATTTGCCGTTTTTATATTTTTTTGCGGAAACTGTTCAGCTGCCGCTCCGTTGCGGGAAAAAATGACCACTACTGCCTCGCCGCCGTCGGCGGTTGGCTCGAAGTGCAGATGCCCACCCATGAGCGAAATGAGCGATTGCACCATATAGAAACCGAATGCGAGCTCGGGTTCCTGCGCGGCATCTTCTTTTCTTTCATCCCCTTCTGCCGCATCCGAAATCTGTAATTTTTTCCGTAAATCCTTCGCTTCGGGACACATGATGCGGAGGGAAACATCGGATTCGCCGCGGCCAAGCGTGATGCGCAACCGGCCGCGATCCGGCATGAGCGCCACCACTTTCGCAAGCAGCCGCTGGAGGGCCAGCTGGAGCAGGTTCGGATCGGCGGTAACCATGGTGCGCGCGGGCGGATGTCTGAAATCAACCTTTGCCAATTTTGCCTGGAGCCGCGGCATAAGCCCCTGGAGGGCATCTTCCGCCATTTTCCGCAGATCAATCACCTTCGGCGACACGCGAATGGTCCCCAATTCGATGCGCGTCAGCCGGATGATATCGCTTGTCAAAGTGATCATTTTCCGGTTCGCGAGATCAAGCTCATCGAGATATTTCTGTTCGAGCGGCGCGAAATGCTTCCGATGATCGCGGAGTGCCGCTATATACGTTTCCGCCTGCGCGAGCGGCGGGCAGAGCCGGTAGGAAATCGAGGAGATGAAATTATTTTTCGCGGCGGCGACCTGTTTCCGCTCGGTGATGTCGCGGAAATTCACGACTATTGCCGCTACCGTAGGATCATCCAGGAAATCAGCCATGGCGAATTCCAACCACCGGCAGCCGCCTTCCTTTTTTGCGAAACGCAATTCGATGGTTGCCGTAAGGTTCCGATGCCGGGCGAAATCTTTTGCAAAATGAGCAAACCGTTCCCGGTCCCCTGAAAAAACAAGATCCTGGCTCCGACGGCCCACGAGTTCTTCAGGTTCGAAGCCGAGCATTGACCGCGCCGCCGGGCTGACATATTGGATCACGCCGCGTGCATCGAGCAGCGCAATGCCATCCGAACTGTGCTCGACGAGCGACCGGAACCGCTTCTCGTTTTCAACCATAGCCCGCTCCACTTTCCGCTGCTGGTAAACCGCCGCGGCGAACATCAAGCTGGAAACCGATACGAAGCCGATGAAAAACTGCAAATAGACCAAAGAAAAATTCAAACCGGCAGCCGAGAGCTGCCTCACATCCTCGAAGGCGCTCGTGATCGCGATGATTGAAAGCAATACCGTGGTTGCCGTCGTGATGCGCCGCCCAAACCGATACGCGGCCCACATGAGCGGCGGGACGATCAGGAAAGCCAAGGGATATCCGCCGAGCGGAGAAGGGATCAGATGGTCGAAGATAATGCCGGCGACCACGAGAAGAAAAATCAGGAATACCCCCGCCGCGGTGTTATCCTCCACCCGCCAATGATAGCGCCCGCCTTGGTACAAAAGGACGAGAAGCGGCGCGAAGATCAGGATGCCGGTCGCATCACCCATCCACCACGTAAACCAAAGCTGGCCAAGTCCCGGTGCCGGCGCCAAACCGTTTAAAAAAAGCGCGCCAACCCCGATCACCGCCGCCACCATGGAGCTCGCAAGGCCGCCGAGCACCGCAAACCGGAAGATATCGCCGGGACGCTCGAAAACCTCCCGCCCATTCGCATATTTATGGATAAGATAAACCGCGATAAATGTCTCGAGCGTATTGCCGCAAGCGATCGCGAATGAACCAGGGATTCCGCCGGTGTTCGCAAGGTTAACCAAAAGAGCGCCGGCAAAAACGGCGAAAAGCGCATCGTAGCCGAATACCAAGACCGCCGCGAACGCGATGCCGGCCGACGGCCAGACCGCGGTGACGTTCGAATTTACGGAAGCCAACTGAAACCCGAGCCGCCCGGCGATAAAATAAGCGGCAACAAGCACGGCCATGAGAGCGGCCCGCCGCCAAGTCCAACGAGTTGTATTTTCCTTGATCCGAGCGAGATTTAAAAAAGCGGAAAAGATTGACATAAGGCAATTTTCCCCAAATAACGCGAAAGCTTCTGCCCATAACAGAAGCTTTCGTGGCACCTATAAGAACAGGTGAACAAACTTGGAGTCGGAACCTATAGAATGTTTTATCATTCCGCAGGTAAGATCAAAATGATGGATCGCTTAGTCCTTTCCCTCGGGAAAAGATCAAAATCGCGTTCCTATAAATCTTATATTATTAGTCGGAAGATCATATTCTGTAATTTCCGACTCCTATTCTATTATTTCGCCCAGATTCAAAAAGTCAACCGGTTTGAGGGATAACCGGTGGATAAGTCGGTGCAAGGTGTGGATAATTTATTCATGAACATGGTTTTCCTGTCATCCTGAGCACGGCGAAGGATCCCAGTTGGAAATTAATAATTAATAATGTCTAATTAATAACGGATTTCCAATGAAAATTCCCAACGGACATTCGGACATCCAACATTCGTTATTGATTATTCATTATTAATTAGTCATTTTAAACTACATCATCCTTGACAGGAAAAATACCACTAATCCAAATGCGGAGAAAAGCGCCGAAATGATCCAAAAACGCATGGTTATCTGCGATTCCGGCCAGCCGATGGCTTCGAAATGATGGTGGATGGGCGCCGAACGGAACACTTTTTTCTTCCGCAGCTTTTTCGAGATGATCTGGATGATGACGGAAAGCGATTCCACGATGGGAATAATCATGAAGAACGGCAAGAGCAGGGCGGTATTCGTGAGCATCGCGATGACGCCGATCGTGACACCGAGGGACATCGAGCCGGTGTCCCCCATCATGAATTTTGCCGGATAGATGTTATTCCAGAGGAATGCGAGAAGCGCGCCGATCATGATGCCGCCGAATGCCGCGAGGTCATAGCGGCGCAGGACGAAGGCGACTGCCGTGAGTGCAAAGAAGGCGAAAAGCGACGTACCGCCGAGCAGGCCGTCCAGGCCGTCCGTTTCGTTCGCCGAAAACGAACTTGCGAAAACGATGAAGATGAATATCGGGATATACCACCAGCCGATCGCTACGGTGCCGACAAAGGGAATAATGAGCGCGTCCCAGCCGAGACGGAAGTAGAACCACCATGCGCCGACGAGCGCGATCGCCGCATACACGACCGATTTCTGTTTTACGCGCAATCCCCCGCCGGATGCCCCGCCGATGTGCTTCACGCCCAGCCAGTCGTCAATAAACCCAAGGACGGCAGCAATGAGGAGCGCCGCGATCGGCAGATAGGTTTCCGGCCGGCTGATGAAATTGAAATAATGCCATACGCCGTCGAAGAAATGCCCCATGACGCCGAAAAATGCAGCAAGCAAAAGCGTCGTGCCCCAGATGATGACGCCGGCGGCGGTCGGAACGCCTTCTTTCTTTTTATGGAGTTCATGGAAAACCGGCGCTTCGCTCGCCTCGCGCAGATGTTTCCCGAATTTTTTCTTTTTCAGGAAATTATACCAGAGCGGCGTCACGGCAATCGCGACGAGGAACGCAATCGTAGTGAGAATGATGACGCGGATGGCTTCGTTGATGATCATGGAAGATGGAGAATGGAGAATGGAGAATGGAGAATGGAGAATGGGTCATTTATACTTCATTCTCCTTTCTCTATTCTCCGTCACTTGAAATTCCCTTCAAACCACTGGAGTAGCTTTAAGGTCTCGCTGAATCGTTCGTTGTCCGCCGTCCCTAATACCACAAAAAGCACCGGATGGTTCTTATAGCTGAAAATGGAAAGCAGGTTCCCGTCAGCTTCATCGGTAAATCCTGTCTTGCCGCCGATGAAATCAGGCCGGCCCGCAAAATCGTTGATGCTCTTCACGGGCACCAACCGGCCGGAGTTCAGCTCTTTTATTGTAACCTGCGGCGTGCGCGTAATTGCCAAAATCTGGGGATAATCGGCGTAGATTTTTTGCGCCAAAAGCAAGAGGTCGCCAGCCGTCGTCCGATTCCCGGGCGAAAGTCCCGACGGGTCGTCATAATGCGTATGCACCATGCCCCACGCCGCCGCGCGCGCGTTCATGAGCGCCAGGAACTGCTCGCGGCCATACGCTCCGGCGAACGCCTCCGCGGCGACATTCGAGGAAGGCAGCAAAAGCGCGTGCAAAAGGTCCGAAACAGTATAAACATCGCCGGCCTGAAGTAAAGTGGCCGTTGGATCGGCGGCCACCGCGGCGGGCGTGACCGTGATCGGTTGATTGAGGGTAAAATGGTCGAGCACGATACTCGCCGTCATCAACTTCGTCACCGAAGCGAGCGGCCAGCGCTCGTCGATGTGCGAGCCGTATATGATGCTGCCGCTGTCGAGGTCGGCAATGAGCGTTTCGTGGTCGGCGATAACCGGCGGCGACGCGTCGCCTGTTGCCGTGAAATTGGCCGTGCCCATGAGAGCTCGCGGCCTTACGGCAACCGGCGTTGCCGATGGTTCTGCAGCGGTGCTCGTCGACGCTTCGACCGATTGCATGGCAAAATACGGGACGGATCGGCCATCGGTGGCCGGATTATCGGTTATGGGTTGCCGGGAGCCGAAAAAAGTGGGATACGCGAACCGAGAGAACAGGGCGAGTGCGATGATGATGGCGAGAAAAAGGAGTTTTTGCTGGTTAGATGGCATGGGAAGGAGAATGGAGGATGGAGGATGGAGGATGGAGGATGGAGGATGGAGAAAGCAGAATGGAGAATGGAGGATGGGTTACCTTTCTACATTCTCCTTTCTACATTCTACTTTCTCCATTATGCTTTCTCCATTCTCCATTCTGCCTTCTACGCCTGAGTTTCTTCATTCTTCGCCTCAAACACTTTCAGCAGTTCCTGGAATTTCGCGTACTCCGGCAAATGTTCTTTTTCCGCGATCCCGAGGTGCTTCATGAGTTCCAGCGTCGGCTGATAAAGGTAGCTCGCCGGATGCTCCGGATCCGGAAAGCGCTCCACCAACCCGCGGATCATCAAACTCCGCAGGATAACCATTGAATTCACGCCGCGGAGGTATTCTATCTTCGCCCGCGAGATGGGTCCGAGATAAGCCACGATCGAAAGCGCTTCCAGGCTCGCCGGCGTCAGGTCCTCCGTCAATTCTTCTTTCACGAAATCCTCCAGGATCAGGTTGAATTCGGGTTTCGTCGCAAGCTGCACTTTTTCCCGATCCGCAACGAGCTGCAATCCCCTTGCACTTTCCTCCAACCGCTTCTTCAATTCCTCAATCAATATTTCACACTCTCCCGCTGGGAGTTCTAAAACAGCTTCAATTTTTTTGAAGCTCAAGGGCTCGCCGTGAATGAACAGCAATGCCTCAAGGGAAGCCAGTTTTTTCTCAAGGTTTTCCATAGAAGTTTTGTGTTTGTCATTCCGGTCATCGAGCCTGCCTACCGGCAGGCAGGCCGGAATCCGGGGTTAAAATTAATAATATCTAATTAATAATTAATAACGAATGCCTAAGGAGAAATGTCTGATGGACATTCGGTATTAGGCGTTCGTTATTAATTAGATATTATTAATTAGTCATTGTCCCGATAATATCTAATATCTAATTAATAATTAATAACGAATATCCAAGGTTAAATTTCCAACGGACATTCGGACATTAGGCGTTCGTTATTAATTAGATATTATTAATTAGATATTTCCCCAATAATGCATTCGTTATTAATTAGATATTATTAATTAATCATTCGAACGCCCGGGCTGACCCTATTTTTTCCTCACCAGTATATCAGAAAAATTATCCATTTGCTCAAGCAAAATGATCTGTTCGCGGGCCAAATGGAGAATTGCGAGAAATGCAATGATCATATCCGCCCGTGACTCGCTCGCCGAAAGCTTCTTCAAGTGCATATCGCCATCCCGCTCGATCCGGCCGACCACCTCCGAAATCTTTTCTTCGAGCGTGATGATCTTTTCCTTGATGGTTTCCGTCTCAAGCTCGTAGGTCTTGATGGTTTCAAAAATGCGGCCGAGCGAACCCGCGAGCGCCTCGAGATTCAAATTTGCACCCGGGTAAAAAATGCTCTGGCCGGCAGCCAAACCTCCGCCGCGGCCCAGGAAATACGGCCGGCTGTACGCCCGATGGCTTTCGCGCCAGAGCTGCGCCAAATGCTTCAGCGCCGGCTTCAGCTCTTGATAGACCTTCAATCGGCCCTCCAGCTCTTTGATATCCGCCTCTTCCTCCTCGGTGAGCGCGAGCCCCGGCAGTAGATATTTCGATTTCAAAAAAATAAGCTTGCTCGCTACCGCGATGAAATCAGCCAGAATCCTGAGATCGATGTGGAAAATGGTTTCAACCTTGTTCGCCTCATCGAATTCACTGTTCTTTATTTTTTCGAGGTATCTCAAAAAATCATCCGTGACCCGGGCCATGCTCACTTCGCTCACGTCCATTTTTTGCTCCTCGATCAGTTCGAGCAGCTTCTCCAGGGGCCCGCTGAAATTTTCCGTCTTCAGTTCATACATAATACTGTGCCGATAAATATCTTCCGGTACTTGACCGAGGTCCGGAATAAATTCAGCCTATCATTTTCATTTTTTTTTGAATACTTGACTAAGATATTATTACAATGTGAAATTTTACCTCATTCTTCTTCCTTCTTTCCTTTTTCTCATTTATACTTCAACCATGCCTCAGGCACTCTACCGCAAATACCGGCCGAAAAAGCTGGATGAAGTGCTCGGCCAGGAGACCAACACGGAGATCCTGAAAAATGCGGCCAAAACCGGCCGCTTGGGACAGGCCTATATTTTTTACGGCAGCCGCGGATCCGGCAAAACGACCACGGCCCGGATTTTGGCAAAACTTCTGAACTGCGAAAAACGGCGCGAGGATCCGGCATTCGCAAAGCTTGGCGAACCCTGCAATAAATGCCGCTCCTGCCAGGAAATCGATTCGCAGAATTCTTTTGACGTGATCGAAATCGACGCAGCTTCGAACCGCGGCATCGATGAAATCCGCAATTTGAAAGAAAGCATCCAAACCTCACCTGCCGGCGGCGGTTCGAAAGTTTATATCATTGACGAAGCGCACATGCTGACCGGCGCGGCTTTTAATGCACTCCTCAAAACGCTCGAGGAACCGCCGAAACACGCCGTCATCGTCCTCGCAACGACCGAATTCGAAAAACTGCCGCCGACCATCACTTCCCGCGCCCAGCGGTTCGTGTTCAAGAAACTGCCGAAAACGGTGATTATGGAGAAGCTCACGGCCGTCGCAAAGGCGGAACAGATCCAAATCGACGAAGCGGCCGTTGAACTTATCGCTGCCGCAGCCGAGGGCAGTTTCCGCGACGCTGAATCGCTCCTCGACCAGGTCGCCTCATTCGGAAAAAAGATAACGCTCGCCGACGTCGAACGCATCACCGGGCGCACCGGGCTCAAGAAAGTTTCCGATTTTGCGGCAATTGCCCTCGCGAAAGACCTGCCAGGCGCGATCGAGGCGCTCACGGCAATGAACGACGAAGGCGGCAGCCCTGTCCAGTTTGCCAAGGATCTCATCCATTATTTGCGCAAAGTCCTGTCGCTCAAACTGAACCCCACACTCGAAAAGGCATTCGAAAAAGAATTGACCAAAGACGAAATCGCAACCGCCCAAAAGCTCGCCGCAAGCGCCGAGCCCGCGTTCCTCGTCCAGCTCATCAAATCCCTGATCCGAGCCTACAGCGAAATGCGGTATTCCCCATTTGCGGCAGTGCCGCTGGAGATAGCGTTGACGGAGAATTTGAAGGAGAAATAAGGCGCAAGTGATAAGGCGCAAGGCACAAGTAAGTTATAAGTATTAAGTATCAAGGTGCAAGTCCGACTTGCCACTTATCACTTTCTGCTTGCTACTTACTTGCGCCTTTGTCCTTGCGCCTTACGACGCCCCCTACGCCTCCGCCTCCTTCATCTTCCGATAACACTCCACGCATTTCACCCGCTCAATGCTCCTGCCCTTCGGCTCGAAGGGCAGCGTCGTAATCTCCCTTCCGCACTGCGAGCATTTCCAGTCGCCATGAAAACGCTTGATTTCGTTGTTATTTTCCATCTGCGTACGCAATTTATTTCCGACCTTTCCTAAAAGCGTACCGGCAGATGCATCAATTGCAACCTTTGTTTAATAAATTTTTAATCCCTAATTCGTGAGGAGCTCCGAATCCGCCACTCGAGATACCTTTTTTGACGGATCAAAAATTTTTCCCGCCCACATGGAATACTTTGCCGACCAGGGCGCCGAGGAGAAACGTGGCGAGCGCGGTGCCAAGCATCAACGACACCGATTCGGTGAATTCGCCGAGGAATTTGCGGTCAAAAACAATGGCGCCATAGAACGTAAAAGCCGCGAGCAAGCCGACGCCAATAGAAGTGGAAACGACGAACGCGACGAGCATGGCGCTGATGAGGAAATACGGCGTGGCGAGCAGGACAACCGAGCAAAGATATGAGATGCCGGTCGCGAAAGCCGAAACGACCGGCGACTTTTCCGTATCCTGCTTTGCCTGAAGGTATGCCGCCGAGCCCATCGAAATTGCCGCCGCGAATCCGACAATGACGCCCGAAATACCGGCGATGAGCGTCGACCCCGTGACGCCGAGGAACCCCGCGTGGACGCCTGTGATCTCGACAATAGCATCCGCGAGGCCGAGCGCAATGAAACCGATGTAAGCGATGCGCTTTTCTTTCAGCTGGCCGATCAATGCCTTCTCGTGCGATTCCTCATCCTGGATTATTTTTTCCAGTCCGGCCCGGTGCGATGCCGGCATTCCGGGGAGCATGGCCCGATAGGTTTTCACCGCGTCTTTCTCGTGCGTTTCAAGCAGCTTGATAGTGAAGGTTACGCCGAAAACAGCCCGGAGGAACGGGATCCATTTGATCGTAAAACGATGGGGCCGGATTTCCACTCCCGGCAAAAGCTCCTGCCAAAATTTGGCGTGTTCCCCTTCCTGCGCGGAAAGCCGCTCCAGGGCCGCGCGGTTCTCCGGATTTTTTTCACGCAAAGCGAGCGCGTGGTAAATGATCTGTTCCGTAAGCTCATTGCGGGCCCGGGAAAGATATGCTTGCTCCATAAAACGCATTATATCGTATAGAATAGGAATATGCCCAATGAACGACCGGACCGGTATTTGCGGCTCGCCCTCATTATTCTGGGCGTTCTTTTAGCGTTCCTTGCCGCTTTCTTCTATTTCCAGTATCGCGCCATCCGCCACCAGCAATTCATAAACGCCCGCGAACGTTGGCCCATTTTTTTCCTCCGGCATAGCGGACCCCTCGCCCCGCAGAATGCAGACCTCATCCAGCCCTGGATGACGTTCGATTATATCAACCACGTTTTTAACCTGCCGCCGCAATATCTTCAATCGCAGCTCCGCATCACGGACGCGCGCTATCCGAAACTTTCCGTCGGCGGCCTGGCCCGCGATGACAACCAGACGAGCACCATCGACGTATTGACGCAAGTGATCAATGCAGTAAAGAATTATTAGTTTTTGGCCATTGCGTCATTGCGTCATTGGTTATTTTCCCATGTCCTCCCTCCTCAACCCGCTCCTTTCCTATCTCCTTCTTTATAAATACCTTTTTCTTTTCGTTCTTGATTACGCCGCCGCGCTGATATTGCCCCTGCCGACCAATCCGGCACTCCTCGCGGTCGGCGCGTTCGCAGGCCAGGGATATTATTTCAATTTATGGATTTCGCTCGGCGTCGTCGTTATCGCGAACACGCTCGGCGATCTGACAGGTTACGGTATTACCCGTAAATACGGCGAAGCGGCCATCAGGCTGCTTCGGCTCAATCGATTGCGGTTTTTCCGCAATCTGGAGGCTGAGCTCAGGACCGATGCCAAAATCACTGTTTTCACAACGCGCTTTGCGGGCGCCCTCTCACCGGTTGCCAATTTCCTTGCCGGCATGGTCGGCGTGCCGTTCATGACCTTCCTTCCTTATGACTTCCTCGGCAACTTCATTGAACCCGGCGCAGCGCTCACGCTCGGCTGGATTGCCGGCAGCTATTGGAACGAATTTTCCGGGCTCCTCGACACGCTCGCCGCGATCGTCGCCGTCGCCGTGATCATGTTTATACTGTACCGGATCCACAGGAGGATGGCGAAGAAGTATTCGAGC
The DNA here is from genome assembly GCA_028865305.1 of Patescibacteria group bacterium. Classification (GTDB taxonomy): domain Bacteria; phylum Patescibacteriota; class Minisyncoccia; order UBA6257; family 2-01-FULL-56-20; genus REEB161. The sequence continues at coordinate 12,748 of JAGWKM010000017.1, forward strand.
TAGAAATTATTCTCCGATATCTTTTTTCATCTGCTCAAACTGTTCCCTGGCGAGCTCCCCTTTGGCGTATCTTTCTTTTAAAATATCGAGTGCCGTTTTCTCCGGTAGCCAATCACGATACCGACGCCAACGCCGTCCGCCCCGGACCAAAGCGACGATAACGAAAATGACCAGAAAAAACCAAAGCAAGCCCCAAAGGACGCCTAAGCCCGACCATGGATAAAAACCATAGTAATAATACGGCATACGAAAATTTTCCACGATGAAGATGAAAATAAGATGAGGCGTGGGAAACCTGCCTGCCGGCAGGCAGGCCCACGGTTTCCCACGCCTTCCTACGCGGGGCGCTGCGGCCAGCTTCCCAAAGGAAGCTGGCTCCGTTCCCGCCGTGCCACCCGCCGGAAATTTTTACTTACTTGTACCGCTACCGGGAATCGGACCCGGATTTACGCCGTGAAAGGGCGCCGTCAGATCCCATTTCGATAATTCCTCCACTCGCGCTCCGAGTGAAATTTTGCAAGGCCTAGGCGCAAAAAACAGCCGTACTGGATGTACGGCTGTTTTGCGGCAACAACGGCATTGCAAAATTTCACCGGAGCCCTTGAGGGTAGCTGATAATTTGCGCAACGCGAGTCGGAGGAATTATCGAAATGGGGTCAAGCCATTAGACGAAAGCTATTCCGTACCGCCAACGGGATTCGAACCCATGTTCCCGCCGTGAAAGGGCGGTGTCCTAGACCGGGCTAGACGATGGCGGCGTTTTTCTAGTTTATTTAATTTTTTTGGAATTCGCAACTTTAAAGGCTGCCTTTATGAAGCAGCCTTCGGATTCGAATCAAACCTTCCGCTGTTTGCTGTTTGCTTATTGCATATAATTCCCGGCGTTCAGAGCGGCGCGGGTGCCGGGGCCTACGTAGCCGACCGGCGTCAAGCCGTTGGCGGATTGGTACGCTTTCACGGCAGCTTCCGTAGCGGGGCCGTAATAGCCAGTGACGGCGCCGGAATAGTAGCCCAGTTTGGCAAGATCCTGTTGGAGGACGGTCACTTCGGCGTCCTGCGAGCCGACGGTCAGGAGTTCGGTGAAAACATACTTGCCGGAAGCGGCAGCGCCTACGGCGGTCCCGGCATGGGAAGTGGCGTCGCCTACGTTCGCCTGCGCAAGAACTTGCGTCAATTGCGTTTGTAACGACTGGATCTGGCCGACCAGTTGCGCCATGACTCCTTGCAACGATTGGATTGCGGCGACTAAGGAAGCATTAGTTGCCGTGCCCGTAACCGTTGATACTGGCGTTGCGGTTGGCGTTGATTGCGCGCCCGTTGCTGTTTGCGTTTGCGTTTGCGGGGCCGCCGCTGCTGTTTGCGCTGGAGCCGCAGTACCGGTTACCGTTACCGTCATCGAATTGCATCCCGTGCCCGCAGCGCAGACGGTGATCAGGTCGGAACCGGCCGAAACGCCTTTCACATTGAGCAGGTTGGTGTTGCTGATAGTCGCCCCCGCCACGCCGGGATTCTGGTTATTGAAAACGACATAGCTCGTCACGTTTGAACCCGCCATATAGCCCGGCGAGAGCGTGATATTCAAAGATTGGCCGGCGGCGACCGTCGCACTCGCGGTGCTGAAATTGACATACTGGTTCGCGCCGGAATTTGAGCCGGCATTCGACGCGCTCGCGGAAACCGCGACATTCAGCGTGCTGCAGGCCGAATTTTGGCCGCAAACCGTAATGGCCGTATTGCCGGGCGCGACAGCGGAAACGGTGAGCGTACTCGAAGCCAAGCTCGCCGTTGCGACGCCCGAACTTGAATTCGCTGAAACGGTATAAGGCCCGGAACCGTTCGAGATGGCCACGTTCTGGCTATTGCCGACCGTAAGCGAAAGGTTCTGAGGACTGAAGGTCGGCAAGGAAACAACGCCTGACTGGACGTTCACCGTGAGGTTGGAGCAGCTCGAGGCGGTGCCCACCGCGCAGACGGAAACGAGCGATGACCCGATGCTATTGCCCGTGATCGCAATCTGCGTCCCGTTTGCGGAAACGGAAGCCACCGTCGGAGCTGGATTCGAAAGCAGATAGACCGGCGTTTGCGACGTCACAGTCATGGTCTGGCCGAGCCCGACCGTCACCGCGTATTGGCTCAGCATCGGTGCATCCGCATACGCCACCGCCGCGCCGAACAAACCGACTGCCGCCAAAAACCCGCCCGCAAACAAGAGTTTTTTAATCATGGTTTTATTATACACCCATCCACAAAAGGGAAAGACGGCTCCGGAGGACTCGCTCTGGCGAACACTTTCTCGCGTGCCCTCGCTAACCGGCTGCAACCTTCACATGAAGCGCAAATCATAGATTTTTCTCTCCATGAATTGCCGGGCGGCTTTATTCAGAGAGCGCCCGATCCGGAATTCCGAAAGATGTCATCTCTGCTGCCCAAAAAAAATCAACCGGGTGGATAAAACGGAAAATAAGATTATAATACAGGAGTCATGAAAATAATTTCTATCCGTGCGCGGGAAATCCTGGACTCGCGCGGCAATCCGACCGTCGAAGCGGATGTCGTTTTGGAAAACGGCATGATGGGCCGGGCGGCCGTGCCTTCGGGCGCATCGACCGGTACGCATGAAGCAGTGGAACTGCGCGATGGCGATGCCGGGCGCTACGGCGGCAAGGGTGTGCAAAAAGCCGTACAACATGTGCATGAAAATATCCAGTCGGCGCTGAAGGATTCTGACGTTTTCGACCAAAAAGGGCTGGATGAAAAGATGATCGCACTTGACGGCACGCCGACCAAGGGACAACTTGGCGCAAATGCGGTTTTGGCAGTTTCGCTTGCGGCGGCAAAGGCAGCAGCGCTCGTAAAAGGCATTCCCCTGTTCCAATACGTCGCCGGATTGGACGGCGGGCAGTCGGTTGCCGGCAACCGGCAACCGGAAACCGATAACGGGCTGCGCTTGGCCAACCGGCTGCCGATGCCGCTCATGAACATCATAAACGGCGGCAAACACGCAGCCGGTTCAACGGATATCCAGGAATTCATGATTGTGCCCGTCGGCGCACCGTCGTTCAAAGAAGCGCTGCGGATGGGCGCGGAAACATTCCACGCTTTAAAAAAAGTCCTCGAAGCGAACGGATACGGCACGACGGTCGGCGACGAAGGCGGCTATGCGCCGCACGTGAAGCATGGCAACGAGGAAGCGCTGCAGCTCATCCTGCAAGCGATCCAGAAAGCCGGTTACGAGCCGGGAAAAGATATTTCACTCGCGCTCGATGTGGCGGCCTCGGAATTGGAAAACCGGGAGAATGGAGAATGGAGAATGGAGAATGGATATTATCTCACTACTGAAAACCGGAAACTAAATACTGAGGATATGATCGCCTGGCTCGGCGAGTTCGCCCGAAAATATCCCATCGTTTCCATTGAAGACGGCCTTGGCGAGGACGACTGGGCCGGCTGGGCGGCGCTCACGGCGAAACTTGACCGGCAGCTCGTCGGCGACGATATTTTTGTCACGAACACCGAATTCCTGAAACGCGGTATCGCGGAAAAAATGGCGAACGCCATCCTTATCAAACCGAACCAGATCGGCACGCTCACCGAAACCATCGCCGCCGTGCGGATGGCGCAGGAAGCCGGCTGGCGGACCGTCATTTCCCATCGCTCCGGCGAAACGGAAGATACGACGATCGCGCACCTCGCCGTCGGCCTCGGCACGGGACAGATCAAAACCGGCTCCCTTTCCCGGAGCGAACGCATGGCAAAATATAATGAGCTTTTGAGGATTGAGGAGGCACTCGGAGAAAAAGCGGCATTTATAAAAGCGTTTTAACTGAATATCCGGTCCGGAATCCATGCCGAATGACCGGACGCGGAATCATAATAAATGGCAAATTATCTTTTTTTAATAAGACACGGTGCTTCTGAGTGGAACGAACTTGGCCTTTGGACCGGCTGGACCGACGTGGGGCTTACGCCGAAAGGCTTCGAAGAAGCGCGGACGGCCGGGAAAAAATTGCGCGGCGTCAAACTGGACCGGGCGCACGTTTCGCCCTTAAAGCGCGCGAAACAGACGCTTGTGGAGGCGGTATCGGCCGCCGGCCAGCCGGACGTTCCCGTACAGGTTTCCGGCGCACTGCTTGAACGCGATTATGGCCGCTTCACTGCTAAAAACAAATGGCAGGTCAAAGAGGAAATCGGCAGCGAAGCGTTCGAGAAATTGCGGCGCGGATGGGATGTGCATGTGCCCGAAGGGGAAACCCTGAAAATGGTACATGAACGCGTTGCCCCGTATTTCGATCATTTCATCCTGCCGGAACTGCGCGAAGGCAAGAACGTGGTCATCGCGGCGCACGGGAACACCCTGCGGGCATTGATAAAGCACCTCGAGCACGTACCGGACGGGGAGATCCATAAAGTGGAAATCGGCACCGGCGAAATGGTGGCGTATGAAATGAAAAATAATCGTTTGTTACGAAGAAATGTCGTATGAAATATAAGGTATAAGGTATAAGGTATAAAGTATAATGTATAATGTATACCTTATACCTTATACCTTATACCTTATACCTTATACCTTATACCTTGCACCATGACCATCCTTGCCATCGAAACCAGCTGCGATGAAACCGGCATTGCCTTGCTTAAGGCGGAAGGCGGGCTGAAGAACCCGCGGTTCGAGGTCTTGAAAAGCTTGGTCGCTTCACAGATCAAAATCCACCGGCCGTTTGGGGGCGTGGTCCCGAACCTCGCAAAACGGGAACACATCAAAAATCTTCCAATACTCTACCGGAAACTTTTTGAAGAGAGGAATAATGGAAAAGGAAAAAAGAAAAAGGAAAACATCGACCTGATAACCGTTACGGTTGGACCGGGACTGGAACCCGCCTTGTGGACCGGAATAACGTTTGCTGAAAATCTTGCAAGGGAATTGAACAAGGGAAAGAAGAAGAAAATCCCGCTTATCGGCGCAAACCATCTGGAAGGCCATCTTTACAGCTTTCTTCTCCCTTCGCGGTCAACCAGAGCTTATGCTTCCATCCTCCGGCTTCCATCCTCCGGCTCCAAAATCTTCCCCGCAATCGCCCTGATCGTGAGCGGCGGCCACACGACCCTGCTCCGCATGAAATCATTTTCCGAATGGTCGCGGTTCGGCGAAACGCGCGATGACGCGGCGGGCGAAGCGTTCGATAAGGTGGCGCGCTTGCTCGAACTCCCCTATCCCGGCGGGCCGGAGATAGAAAAAATCGCGGCCAAAGGCAATCCGTTTGCCATCGCTTTTCCGCGGCCGATGCTCGACCAGCGGAACTATGATTTCAGTTTCTCCGGGCTGAAAACAGCGGTGCTGTATTTGATTCGTGACATGAAACAAGAGGCAAGGAACAAGGAAGCGGCCGACATCGCCGCTTCTTTCCAGCAGGCCGCGATAGACGTTCTTGTCGGGAAAACCAAAAGGGCTGCCGAAGAATCGGCCGCGGAATCGATCATCCTCTGCGGCGGCGTAGCGGCCAATAAGCGCCTGCGGAAAGCCATGGAATTCATGGCCGGCAAAGTAGGCGCGGCATTTTTCGTTCCCGATTTCCGATGGAACCTCGATAACGCCGCGATGATCGGCGCCGCCGGCTATATGGCATATCTGCGGAAAAAGAAATATCCGCTGAAAGCGGACGGAGGAATGGAGATATAAAATATCTAATGTCTAATTAATAATTAATAACGGATGTCCAAGGTTAAATGTCTGATGGACATTCGGACATTATCCATTCGTTATTAATTAGTCATTATTAATTAGATATTTCCACTAACTGCTCGCCTGTCTCGCGCTCACGGTGGTCTGCAGATTGATGGCGGCCCAGGAGATCGCCGGATCCTTCGGCGTTATCGTGATATCGATCACGATGCGCGGATTCCAATTCGGGCCTTCAAATACCGTAAACGTGAGCGCTGCGACATTCACGTTATTCGCCGTGATCGCCTGCGGCGCCCCGCTATTTTCCGCACTATCGGCCCGCATAAGCGTCCCGCCGGATAATGCGTAATCTACTTTTTCGCCGTTCGCGTTGTAATATTCCAAATCGGAATAAGCGGTTCCCGTAAGGCCGTTTGCCGTAAGGCCCGGCGAAGCTAACGGCGTGCAGGTCGGGTTATTATTCAAGTCATGGCAGAATAGATACCCGGTGCGGATCTCGCGCGCCATCTGCTCGATCGCGATGCCGATGTTCGTTTCCGCCGAAATAAGGTTTGCCGCCTGCCGCTGCGCCCGAAGCGCGTTCACGAATCCTCCGGCCGCAATGGCAAATAAGGTGGAAAACAGCCCGACCGCGACGAGCGTTTCAATAAGCGTGAAACCTTGCCTCGCGGCCCGTTTTGGAATTTGAAAAATGGAAATAAAAAATGATTTCATGGCTTCCAGTTGTAGAAATGGTCTTCTAGCGTGAGACTTTGGGAATATCCTCCCGTGGCCCACGTGACGATGGATAATACAGTCATGTCCGGATTGGTGTCTTTTTGGATAATGATCTCCCTCACGAAACCGGTCTTTACGGGATTATCCGCCGCAGGCAGATTGTATCCGTAATAATGGGTTACGGGGTCATAATATAAAGGATCTCCGTGCCCTGGGATAAAATGTTTACTGCAATCAACTGATCCGTAATCCAATTCTACATGAGGATCATTGAGGGTTTTCCCGCCGTTCCAGCAGCTTCCCCACGGCACACCGAACGAAGCTAGGTTTATATCGTGGTCGAGCAGGTTCTTCGCGAGCTCAATTCCCTCCGAGGCAAGATAAGTCGCCGTTTCCTGGTCGGAAATCACTTTCGCCAGATAGAGCGACTGAGCAAGAAGCGATGCGATCCCGATGAATCCGACCGTCGCGATGGCGATGGCGACCATGGCCTCGATCAAAGATTGTCCCGATTTTCCGGAAATGTGGTATTTGGAATTTTGCATTTGAAATTCATAAACTCACCTGACCCATGGGATTGACGCTGATCGTCCTCGTATCGCCATTGCCCGCTTTCAGGTGAACGTAACCGGTGGGAGTCGGCTGGGAAAAGCCCCAATTGGAATTACTGCTGTCGGCGCTCACGTAGATCTTCGGAGTTGGCGGAAAAAAGAGGATGACCGAAGCGCCGCCCGATTGCAGGATGACGCCGTTTGCCACATGCACGTTCCAGGTTCCGGCGGTATACGGCTTGATCTCGGCGGCGGTTATCGATCCGACCGGATTCGGAACGTCCCGGCATGCGGTTATGCCCTGGTCCTGCGCTGGCTCAAATTGAAAAATACCATAGGTCTGCGCGGCAGCATTGAAATACATCCCATAGCCGCAGACAAGGCCCGGTCCCGAACCCGAGGAACCATACGTCGCGATGGAAAGCGATTTTGCGAGCAGGATGAATTGGGAAATTTTTGCCTCTTCCACGGACAACGCCACCTCGGTCTGGCTCGCATGGTTGTAACTCAGGGCAATTCCCGTGAGGATCACCATGATGCCGAGGACGACGATGATCTCGAGCAATGTGAAACCTTGCCGCATAGGTTAATGATAGCATGTCCCATGCGAAAATGACGCAATGGAGAAATGGCCGATGGCACAAAGAATGATTTATAACCCCATCATTCCAAAATACCATTTTGCCGCCGGCAATCCGATGAAAAACACGAATGCCGCGCCAAGCGCGAGGAATGGCCCGAAGGGCAGCGTGCCGCCCATGGTCTTTTTCTTTATTGAAATATTTATGATGCCGACGATCGCGCCGATCACGAACGCCGCCATAATGGCGACGGCAATGTCCGGCCATCCGAAGAGGAACCCGAGCGGCAGCGCGAGCTTCACGTCGCCCATCCCCATCCCCTTTCCCCGCGTAATGAGGACCAAAAGCTCGAAAAACGCGAATGCCGCAACCATGCCGATCAGATGGCTTACCCAAATGTCCTGCCCAAAGCCGAAGACGGAGGCGTAAGGACCAAGAAAAGAATGACCGGCAACAAGCAAGTAACCAGGCACGCTCTCCAAGATGGCTATCCCTAACGCAAAAATTCCCAGAATAATCTCTAATTCATCCGGAATAATCCCAAGCCGTATATCAATGTACGAAATCAGCAAAAGTATCAAGAAAGAAATAATCCAAAGGATCGAACTGGCCAGCGAATATTGGCTGCCCACGATTTGCGCTATTCTCCATGGCACGATGACGAATATCAGGCCGGCCAATAATTCCACGGCCGGATACTGCCATCCGATCTTCGCTCCGCAGCCGCGGCATTTGCCTTTTTGGACCGCGAAGCTGATGAGCGGCATAAGCTCGTACCAATGAAGCGTCTTGCCGCACCTTGGACAGTGGGATCTTTCATCGCCGGCATTAATCACTCTCGGATCGAACACAAAATGTTCGCCGTCGTAACGCAAGGCGACCACATTCAGGAAGCTGCCGACGCAGAGACCGAGAAGGAAAAGGAATAGAAGCATGAGTAGGCAACAAGGGCTAAGGACTTATCTTTCTATTATAATGTAAATTTTTTCTTTTTTCTTATTCCCTGTTTCTCGGCCCTTATTCCTTACACAACCAAAAACCGGCGCTTGCGCGCCGGTTTTTTGGCCAATGAATGCTTACAAGCTGATGCAATACTGAGGTTTGGCACAGGTGATGCCAGTCATATCGGATGTGAACGAATAGCTGCCGACGGCAGGCGCGGTATAGTTGTTGAACACCGCGTTATTGGCATTTTCGAGCACCGCTCCCAGGATATAACTCGAATCCGCAGGGGTTGCGCCGCTGTTCACGCCGTAGAAGTAGAAATGGCCGCTGCTCGGATCGCTCGGCAAGGGATTCGTAATCCCGACACCTGCTCCCGTAATCGCCGTAGTCAAGTTTGCCCAACTGGTGACAGTGCCCGCCGTGCCGCCGCTATTGCCAGGATAAATGCCGTATTTCTGGTAATAGAGTTCGAGGGCATTCTGCACCTCGTGAAGGTCAGAAAGCCGGCGAGCATCACGGCCTGATTGCTGGCTCGGGCCAAGTCCGATAAGGACGACGGAAGCCAAAATGGCAATAATCGCGACTACGATGAGGATTTCAATAAGGGTAAAACCTTTTCGCATGATCTGTTGTAAATTAGCTTTCTCGACCTTTGAAAAATATTAATTTAATTTTAACAAATCGGGCCAAGAAGGTTATCCACAGGCAGCTGCCAACTACGGCCTATTCATCGCTAATGGATGCTCGCCGTCAGTTGATAGAGCGGCACAAGAATCGAGGCGAACAGGAACCCCACCATTAAACCCATGCCGATCATAAGGATTGGCTGGATCAGGTCAACCAAATTGTCCATCACCTGATTCGCTTCCCGCGTATAAATGAGAGAGAGCCGATGGAACATTTCTTCCGTCTTTCCGGTCGTTTCGCCAACGGAAACCATCTGCGGCACCATCAACGGAAAATAACGCGGGTAGTCCGCTAGACTTTCCGATAGGACTTTCCCTTGCCGCACATCCTCAGCCACCTGGTGCACCACGTCCTCATAAAGCACATTGCCCATCATGTGGCTGATGATCTCGAGTGCCTGCGCCATCGGCACGCCGCCATGGATCAAAAGCTCCGCCGCATTCCCGAAACGCGCCATGAGCAACGGGAAGAATACCTTGTTCAATACCGGCAGGCGCAGTTTCATGTCATCAATAAGCGCGACGCCTTCCGGCGTATTGGCATAATCAATAAGCACCGTACCGAGCATCAGGACGCCGATCAGGACTGCCGGCCACCATTTCTGGAGCGCGAGACCTGCGCCGAGGAAGAATTGCGTGTACCACGGAAGCGAAACGTCGCTTTGATCGAAGACCGGCTTTATTTGCGGAAAAACAAAGGTCAAAAGGATGAATCCAACGACCAAAAATAGGCCGAGCACGATGCCCGGATAAATCATCGCCGAAGCCGCCTTGCTCGCCAGGTCTGCTTCGCGCTCCGTATAGTCAGCCAAAAATCCGGCGACTTCCGCGAGGTTTCCCGTAACTTCGGCCGCCCGCACCATATCGACGTAGTATGAAGGAAAAATAGTCTGCTGATGCTCGAGTGCCTGCGAGAAAGACAATCCGGCGTCGATATCCATCGTCATCTGCATGATCGACTCACGGAGCCGCTGGTTCGCCGTTTGCTCGTGGAGCGTCCGCAAGGCGTTATTCAAAGGCAGCCGCGCTTCAAGAAGCGTCGCGAGCTGCCGCGCAAAAATGACGAGATCCTTCCGCTTAACCCGGTTCAGGAATTCGTTTATTCGGTCGTACCAATGCGAAACTTCGGCCGATTCGACGGTCAAGGTGTAGAGCTGGTGGCTTGCGAGTACCTGCAACGCGGCATCGCGGGAACCGGCGTCCACGATACCCACCTGGAGCTCTCCCTCTTTGGTCCGTGCTTGGTATTTGAATTTCATGATTTACATGCCATTCCGGCCACCGAGCCGGAATCCAGGTTTGAAATTAATAATGTCTAATTAATAATTAATAACGAATGTCCAACGAAGAATTTTCAAAGACATTCTGGCATTAAACATTCGTTATTAATGAGTCATTATTAATTAGAAATTTCCCAAACCCTGGATCCCGGGT
>JAGWKM010000376.1 GCA_028865305.1 Patescibacteria group bacterium
TGAAAAAACTGGAAAAAGCGTTAGAAAGCGGGCGGTTCTCGGGACTTGTCAACACTATCCACAGGGAGTCTGTTGACAAGTAGCAATAAAGGATTACCATGAATAGTGAATATGAAACAGGTAGGTTACAATGTGTGTGTGGAAGCCGCCGGAACATCGGCCGTTTTCACGCCTACACTGGCGCATATTCCCAAATCGACCGCAACCTATTAAATTAGGGGCGGCCTTTTTGGTGTCGCGGGGGGTATAACCGGAGCGACGTTAAACTTATCCGGTTCTCGCGCAGCCTACGTCATGGCGTCCTACAGACGAGCAACTCAACGATAGACGGCGTTCTCCTTCCACTAGGCACTTTGAAAGTTTGTTGGCATCAGGGTAGGTACGCGCAAGCGATTGAGGACCTATCCTGAACCCAGCAAATTTTCAATTTCGCCTCTTAAAACCACTAGACCAGTGGGGGAGGGGGGCGCACCTTCGCAATCTAACGATAAAAATTCTAATCAGTGTGTTCTTCTCTTCCTAGATGGTCTTGTTCTAGGGGCTAGGGCTATGGGATAATAAAGGCGAAATCGCATTTTCATGAACGCGCCAGACAAAAAGCCGACAACGCTCATAAAGAAAAAGGCGAAACAGCTTCCCGTACACGCGCCTCTAAGCGAGGGCGTGCGCCTGTACAACAGGCATAAGCGTATGGTAGAAGGTGCCGCAAGAGAAAAAGCGAAACGCCTTTCAGAATAAATGCGAAAACGACAACCAAAAATAAAACCGAAATCGGTTTCCGACCCCCGCGAGTCTGACATACAGGCGAGCATCTGCGCCTACCTCGCGCTCAAAAAGCATTTGTTCTGGCGTAGTAACAACGTCCCCGTGTTCGACTCCACGCGCGACTCATTCCGCGCCCTGCCTAAATACACCATGCGCGGATTGCCGGACATAACCGTTATAAAGGACGGCTGGTATATCGGTCTTGAAGTCAAACGGGCGCATACGCAGCCCAGCCCCGCACAAAAAGACTTCGCCGCCCT
>JAGWKM010000377.1 GCA_028865305.1 Patescibacteria group bacterium
GCCGCACCCTGTCTCCTTACAAGATCAAGCAAAAGACCTTGAAGAAGATCCGGAACCGCGCCGCTATGGCCGAACTCATCAAACTGGGCAAAGCCCCGGCCGAGACCAAGCGCCCAGGCCGCCGCTAAATGCCGCTTTTCACTGTCAGTAACCACAGCCGCGCTATTATTCCCGGGGCCCGTTTTCGCGCTATCAAAGATGTCGTTTTGGGACGATCATACGAACTACACCTGATTTTCGTGACACCGAAGGAAATCCAGCGGCTCAACAAAATTTATCGGGACCAGGATCGTCCGACCGACATCCTGAGTTTCCCGCTCGGAGAAAATTTGGGAGAAATATATATCTGCCCCAGTGAGACTCGGGCAGCGGCCAAACTTTTTGACCGCTCTTATGAAAATTTTTTGAGTTTTCTCTTTATCCACGGCTGCGTCCATTTGAAAGGATACGATCATGGCGGTACAATGGAGCGTATCGAGGTCGCCGTCCGTAAACGATTCAAGATCTAATGGCCAGAAACATCATCACAGGTATAGACGTCGGCACCAATTCCGTCAAAGTCGTCATCGCTGACGCTCGCGAGCGTAACGAGCGCGGCCAGCCCAAGGTTATCGGCGCCGGCGTCGCCGAATCACGCGGCCTGCGGCATGGCTATGTCACTAATGTCCGCGATGTGTCTGAGGGTATCCGCCGGGCCGTGGCCGCAGCCGAAGAAAAAGCAGGCGTCAAGATCAAGAAGGCCTTCGTTGGTATTGGCGGCATCGGCCTGAGCAGTGTCGTAGTGTCGAGTGCCGTGGTGACTTCCCGCGCCGATGCGGAAATCACCGAGCTTGATTTGCACAAACTCAACGAACAGGCCGAGAAAGATATTCCGCCGGCCATGATCGCCAATCGCCGCATCATCTATGTCATTCCTTTGCAATACACGATTGACGGCGTGCCTGTCCTCGGCCGACCTCACGGCATGAGCGGCAACAAAGTAGAACTACGCACCCTCTTTATCACCTGCCTTGAACATCACGTCA
>JAGWKM010000378.1 GCA_028865305.1 Patescibacteria group bacterium
AACATGGTTTTCGGCACAATCAGGGACTTTTTGCCAAATGTCTGCGAGGATTTGCGACAATTTTTTTCAAAATCTCCTTGGAGGGATGCTTTAGAAAAAAATTGTCGCAAACCGAAGCGGACGGCAAAAATGTCCCGTGCCGAAAACCATGTTCGCCGGATATCCGTGTTAAAAAAGTGAAAGCTGCTGTTCGATGGCCTCGCGCTCGCCGGACTCGAAAATCTTGATGGTGCCGAATTCCCCGTCATACCCGGCCGCGATCTGCACCTTCCCCTGCCGCATGCGGCTGATGCCTTCAGCGATCACATTGCCGGCCGCCTCGCGGATATCCTCGATCGGGCAGTCCATGAGGATATGAAACTCACTGCCCAGATTTCTCAGCAAATTCATATAAGCCTGCTCCACGGCCTTGCTTCCTGTTCCCATATCCTTGGCCTCGCCGATAAGTCCGGGCAAGGTAACCAGATTATGATAAGGCCGCCACCGTTTGGATTTGCTTCCTTCCTTGCGGTCGGCTAACTCTTCAACCCTGGCCATAACGCCTACCGTTACGGGTTTTCCGCATGCGCTGCAGAGACCTTTGTTCTTGATCGTCTCCTGAGGATGCCAGCGGACCTGGCAGGCGCGATGGCCGTCGAAATGGTATTTTCCTTCTTCGGGAAAGAATTCAATGGTCGCGGCGAGCCCCTTGTCGTTCTTGTCGGCCAGGGCCTTGTAAATGGCGTCATACGTAAAATCCGTGTCGAATATATTAGCCTCCCGGCCGAGTTTGGAGGGCGAATGCGCGTCGGAGTTGGAGATAAGGATACAGCCATCCAATTGGGAGAGCCGCCAGTTCATAAGCGGATCAGACGACAAGCCTGTCTCAACTGCGTAAATGTGTTTGGTCAGATCGCCGAAGGCCTCGGTCATGCTGTCAAACCCGCCCATGGAACCGAGCACGGAAAACCACGGTGTCCAGATATGTGCGGGCACGAACAGGTTCTTAGGGTCAGCATCCAGTACAATCCTCAACAGGTCGTAC
>JAGWKM010000077.1 GCA_028865305.1 Patescibacteria group bacterium
GGCTTCCTGCGCCGGAGCCTTAGCGGCGAGGTAGGCTTTCCACGCCGAAGCCTTGGCGGCGTCGTATGCTTCCCACGAAGGAGCCTCGGCGGCGTCGTAGGCTTCCTGCGCCGAAGCCATTGCGGCGAGGTAGGCTTTCCACGCCGGAGCCATGGCGGCGTCGTATGCTTCCCACGCCGAAGCCTTGGCGGCTTCGTAGGCTTCCTGCGCGTGATTTTTTCTTGATTGTGGCAGACCGCTAATTTCATGTCCGCAGATCACCAATTTTTCGTTTTTCATTTTCTTTCTCCATCCGGGGGCCGATCCCCCGGGCTCGTCTCTCGTCGAGAGCGGTGCGTCATGCTCTCGATCTATGGATAGTATAGCAGATCGCCTCAAAAGACCCCCTTCGCTTTGGCGATGGCGGCTTCGTAGGCTTCCCGCGCCGGAGCTATGGCGGCTTCGTAGGCTTTCCACGCCGGAGCATTGGCGGCGTCGTAGGCTTTCTGCGCCGGAGCCATGGCGGCGTCGTAGGCTTTCTGCGCCGGAGCCATGGCGGCTTCGTAGGCTTTCCACGCCGGAGCCTTGGCGGCGTTGTAGGCTTCCCGCGCCGGAGCCATGGCGGCTTCGTAGGCTTTCTGCGCCGAAGCCTTGGCGGCGTCGTAGGCTTCCTGCGCTTCTTCGATCTTTTGTTCTTTTATTTTCATTTTCTCTCCTCCAGAACATGTCGCTCTGGGCTCGTCTCTCGTCGGGAGCTTCGCGTCATGCTCTCGATCTATGAATAGTGTAGCAGATCGCCCCTGAGTTGTCAAGTGCTTGATTTTTTGGAGTAATTGCGCTAAACTTATCTCGTGGCGATGACGAGACTTGCGGATATAAGCGGCAAAAATCCATTTCATTTTTTCGTCTGCGACAACTGCGGCCGCGAGTTGCGCCATCACTGGCAGTTTCTCGGCGAGACGCTCGCTGATCAATTCTCTTTGACGCGCCAAGGGCGTAAACCAGACGGCAAGCTATATTGCCATCGCGATCAGTGCGGGACGGCCACATCTTATCACCAGAGACAGCTTGTGGCGACGATGGGACGCGCGCGATAGTAACATGATAATCGCAAAATTTTCAACGGCTGGCCGTCCTAAAAAAACAAAACTCTGGCGGGAAACTGAATCGGAAATAAGACGATGCCTGCCATATATGCTTCGTCTCAAAAAATCAGAGGCGTCCCGTCTCATGCGCGGAAATCCAACGCTAGCCGAGATGGCGATTTACACCTACATCGCTCGCGATCCGGCGAAAGCATTGGAAAAGTTTTTGCCATCCGCGTGGGCAGATGAGCCGCCCGCTATAGATTTTGTGCCCGAAGCGATCAGGCGTGAGCTTGAGAGTGATTCGATCCCAGCCGAAGCAAGTTAGCAAGACGCGCGCCGCTTGGCTTATCGGCGAGCTTGGCTATCGCTATCGCCAGGGTCAAAAGGTTGCGCGGCAGTCTTGGATTTCCGCGTCAAAAAAATCCATAAAATTTTACATCGAATGCAACCGCCGCTACGGAAAGTCAACATTCGGGCTCTTGTGGCTCGCCGAGGACGCGATTAAATTTCCTGGCGGATCGTCCGCTTTTTTTGCGCCCGTCAAAGAAGGGCTCAAAGACTATATCGTCCCCATCATTGAGCAGACTTTCGGAGATTGCCCGCGCGATCTCGCCCCCGAACTCGACTCGACATTGACGCTCAATTTCCCCAACGGCTCCAAGATTGTTTTTCGCGGCTCGAATATGCAGCAGCATCGCCATCGCCGAGGCAACGCTTTTAGGCGCGTCTACATCGACGAGGCGCGAGACGTAGACGAGCTTAACAACTTGCTTGAGTCGGTTGTCATCCCTTCGCTTTTCTCGACGGAAGGCCGCGTGATCATCGGCTCTACTCCCGCCGATACTGAGGATCACGATCTGCGCCAAATCCGCGAGGTTGCCGAGCGGGACGGCTGGTTTTTCCACTCGGATATTTACGATGCGATGCGCTACGATCCGAAAGATTTTCCATCGGAGCGCGTGGAACAATGGAAGCGCGAGACGCTGGATTCTGTCGCTTGGGAGCGCGAGTATCTCGCCAAGTGGGTCAAAGACCCAACCAAGATCATCGTCCCCGAATGGGATGACAAGTATGTTTTGACCGAGCCGATCCGCGATCAATTTTTTCCGCACTACCAAAAGTATGTTGCGATGGATTTAGGCGTGAGGGACAAGACCGCCGCGATTTTCGGATACTACGATTTTAAGCGCGCGAAGCTCGTGATTGAATCGGAATTTTGCTTACAAGATTCGGCGGTTAGGACTGATACGATTGCAGCCATGATCAAGAGCGTCGAAGAGTCTCTTGATTATCAGCGCGTGCATGAGCGCGGTGTCAGGCTTGAGCAAAAAGATCGCGTCCATCTCCGCGTTGCGGACAACAATAATCCGCTTCTGATTAACGATCTCAATTCCTTGCATGGGCTTGATTTTTTTCCGACCAGAAAAGACGAGCTTCCCGCGATGATAAATTTAACTCGGGAGATGGTCAAGGATGGCAGAATACTTATTGACAAGACTTGTCATGAATTGTTAGGGTGTCTCCGCAATGCGATTTGGGACAAAAATAAACGAGAACTTGCGCGGTCGAAAGTTTATGGGCACTTCGACGCGCTCATGGCTTTGGTTTACCTTGTGAGAAATCTTGACACGACATCAAACCCGATCCCACAGCACTTCGGAAAGTCGCCGTATTCTCACGCAATCCAGATGAAAAGTTTTGAGCCGTCAACGGGGGCGTATCAGCTTGCGCGGATTTTCAACGTGCAAACAGACGCAGAGAAGTCGCGGGAAAACTTCATCGGTGGGAAAATTTAATGGCGATCCCCCTCGGATTTAATCCGTCGCCAATGTGGAAACCGATTGACAGCTTTGCGCCGATGTCGTCTTTTATTTCTCTCCTAGAGTATGACCAAAACAACCTGACTCTGACGACGCACATGTTGTCGGGCGCGATTTATCAGCACAAGTTTTTTGTCCCGCTTGAGTGGGACGCGCTTAAGACTTCGCAGGATCACGGGAGCTATTGGAGTCGCGCCGTGCGCGGCAAGAAACTCGCCGTGCGCCTAAAAGCGTCCAAGTCTCCGCGCGCCAATTTGAAGCACAAAACTAAAACGCGAGGTGGAAAAAATGTCAGGCATCGCTAGCACGATGGAAAAAGCCGCAGAGTCGGCGCATGGGCACAAAATGGGTTTGAAGACTTTGCCCGATCTTGAGGTAGAGCGAAACATCAAGACGATTGATAATTTCATGACGGCAATCTTGAGCGGCAATTTCCCAGGCCAAGCGACGCCGCACATCGCCGCTTTGCTTGGATTCCTGCAATCTGAGCGCACGGCGAACATTTCAGAGTTTGAATCTCGGCATCCAAAATCTTCGGAGAAAAAAAATGAGCCAGCTTAAAAACGCTCTTGAGATGAAGAGTATCCGCGATGCGGATGAGAAGCTCAAAGCCAAGGAGCGCGCTAACTTCGTTCCTGAGGAAAGCAGGGCAAAGCCTCTGGCTTATTTTGAGATCAGCCGCTACCAAACTGGGCCGTTCCTTGGGCTGTTCCGCGTCGTCCAGCTAATCACCGAAGGCAGAGACGGGAAAAAATTCAAACTCCCTGAGCGCCTTATCGTTGCGGACGGCGTTGACATCGTTATAGCGATGGCGAATCTTGAAACTGCTTTGCGCCGGAGAGTTTTTCGATGATTCGCCTGCTTGTCCGCTTTGCAAGTTGGCTTGACCGCAGATTCCCGCCAAAGCTATCGGTTAGGAGCGCGGATTGGGATTCGTTATGCGCTAAGACCGATTCTGTTTTTTCATCCGTGGAAGAAGAGAAAGCTATTGTGCGTTCGCGCCTATCGGCGTTGGAAACGAAGTTAGAAAATCTTGAGACGGCTGTCTCACTTCTCAAGGATGCCGCGTCTGCCGCTGGGAATTTTAACGCGGCCAAACGAGAGGAAATGCGAAGGGAGTTCATCGAAAATCCGCAAAGGTTCTCTCATAAGCAATAGCCTATGCCGATCGTTAGCCCGCTTCGCCACAAGGCGCACACGGTTGATGAGTATTTTGCGCGCTTGCCATCCAAAGATTGCGTTGAGACGTGCGAAGATTTTATTGATAGATATTATGACGAGGCGGCGCAGTCCGGCCGCATCGCGCTATTTCGCACATCTTTTTACGACTACTACGAGGGGTATCTTGTCCGCGGTCAACTTTACCGACGAGGCAGCCAAGGTGAGCAAACCGGGATCACAGTCAACAACTATCACAACCTGATTAAGCACCGTATCACGCAGGCTTGCCAGCAGAGATTAAGTTATGAGCCGCAGGCGATTGACGGGACGCATCGCGCGATGGAGCAGGTGCGCCTCGCTAAAGGGATTCTTGATCTATACACCGAGCGACCAGACATTGACCTTGACGGCATTCATCGCAAGGCCGCGCTCTACTCGCAGTTATTCGGTGAGTCATTTGTTTCGTGTCTATGGGATGAGAGTATTGGGAAAAGCGTCGCGCTTGACACGGAGACGCAGAGCGTTATTCCCGAGGGAGACGTTGCGCTCAAAGTTCACGACCCGCTAGAAGTGGTGCGGGACATTTACCGCACTTCATCTGGCGATGATGAATGGATTATCTTGCGCGAGGAAGTCAACAAAGTAAATCTTGCCGTTCAGTATCCTCAATTTGAGACGGAAATAATGGCGCAGAGCTTGGAGTCAACTTATAACAAGCGGCAAATTTACCCATGCTACTCTGAGATTTCGGATATCATTTGGGTTTGGACATTATTCCACGACCGAACTGTGGCGGTGCCGCAGGGGCGGCTTGTTAAGTTCATCACGCCTGAGATTATCCTAAGCGACGGGCCGCTTCCATCCGAGTATGAAACGATCCCAGTTCACAGGATGGCCGAGGAAGATTTGTGCGGGACGCCGTGGGGGAATACGGACGCCTTTGACGCCATGCCGATTTGCCACGCGATTTCAAGGCTTCACGC
>JAGWKM010000379.1 GCA_028865305.1 Patescibacteria group bacterium
ATGGCGAAGCGCAGATCGGCCGCGTCATAGATCGCAAGGCTACTGATCATGTTACGATGAAAACTGCGATGGTGGCCGCAATGCGACGTGCGCTCGGAACATCCGTTGCTACCAAACAAGCCTACACTCCAAAGCACAAAGCGAGGTTAGCGCCATGGATATCCGCTGCTTGAATTCCGAAGTCGGCATGAACTGGCAGGCCATTAACGGCGATTGTGTGGATGTGCTTTCGCAGATGCCGAGCGATACAATCGGTTTTTCCTGCTACTCGCCACCGTTCGGATCGCTGTTTGTCTATTCGGAATCGGCGGCCGATATGGGCAATTCGACCGACGATGAATTTGCCGAGCATTATAATTTTCTTGTTAAAGAAAAATTCCGGGTGACAAAGCCTGGTCGTTTAACCGCCGTCCATTGCTCCGACCTGCCAATGACGAAATGGCGCGATGGCGCGGTTGGCATCAAGGATTTCTCTGGCCAGATCATCCGAGCACACGAAGAGGTCGGCTGGATTTTCCATGGACGGCGCACAATCTGGAAATGTCCGGTCGTGGAGATGACCCGCACCAAGCACGTCGGGCTGCTCTACAAGCAACTACAAAAGGATTCGAGCAAGTCGCGCGGCGGTATGCCGGATTATCTGCTCACATTTATCAAGCCCGGCGAAAACGCGGAGCCAATCAGTCATACTCCGGCCAATTTTCCGCTCGAGCAATGGCAAGAATGGGCTTCGCCGGTATGGATGACCGTCGATCAATCGAATGTCCTCAATGTGCAGGCCGCAAAGGAAGCCAACGACGAGCGTCACCTTTGCCCGCTCCAACTGGACGTTATCGAACGCGCCATCATCATGTGGAGCAATCTTGATGATGTGGTGCTGTCGCCGTTCATGGGAATTGGCAGCGAAGGCATCGTGTCGCTTAAGCTCGGTCGAAAATTCATCGGTATCGAACTTAAGGAAAGCTATTGGCGTCAAGCATCGCGTTATCTTGATGCTGAAGATCGGCAGGGGAACT
>JAGWKM010000380.1 GCA_028865305.1 Patescibacteria group bacterium
CGTAAGAATGGAACAGGCGGTTCATCATTCCTGTGCCTCTAGTATCGGTGAGAAACTCACCCTGATAGCCAATAAGCCCGCGCGACGGAACGTGAAAAATAATCCTGATTTTGCCGCCGCCGGAAGGGCGCATATCAATCATTTCACCTTTACGCAGGCTGATTTTTTCCACCACTACGCCGGTATGCTCTTCGTCAACGTCTATGACCACTTCCTCAATAGGCTCCATTTTAACGCCGGAGTCCTTATCATCCCTGAACAATACCCGCGGGCGCGACACGGAAAGCTCAAACCCTTCGCGGCGCATGGTCTCAATGAGTACCCCAAGCTGCAACTCACCGCGTCCGGCAACTTCAAAAGCGTCTTTAGCGTCAGTTTCTTTTACCCTGATAGCAACGTTACCCTCCGCCTCACGCAGCAGGCGTTCGCGTATCATACGGCTGGTTACTTTCGTACCCTCCTGACCGGCAAGTGGCGAATCGTTCACCGACAGGGTAATGGCAATGGTCGGGGGATCTATAGGGTTTGCCGGAACCGGTTTGGAAACGGTCAGATCGCCGATAGTGTCGGCGACCGAAGTATTGGAAAGTCCGGCGATGGCGACAATATCCCCCGCCTGCGCTTCCTCCACAGGTACGCGCTTGATCCCGTCAAAGGAAAGTAGCTTGGTAAGCCTTCCTTGCTCCAGAACATTGCCGTTTAAGTCCATCGCTTTAATCGGCATTCCCACTTTTGCCATACCGCTATATATCCGTCCGGTAAGAATCCGCCCTAGGAATGAATCATATTCCAAGATAGAAACCAGCATGGAAAAAGCCGCGTCCGGATCAACATCCGGCGCGTTAATATGATTGATGATGCAATCAAATAACGGCTCTAAATCCTTGCGCTCCCCTTCAAGCGTCGTTGCCGCCCAGCCATCGCGTCCGGAAGCGTAAAAAGTAGGAAAATCCAGTTGCTCCTCGCTGGCGTCAAGGGCGGCGAACAAATCAAAAACCTCGTTTACCACTTGGTCC
>JAGWKM010000381.1 GCA_028865305.1 Patescibacteria group bacterium
TAAACTTATTCGCGGCGACCACGAGCTAACCCCCGAAGGGGAAACCATTATACGAATCAGCGCGGGTCTTGTCGAGACGGTTCCGGAACTGCACGCAACCATGGCCCACGAAATGATTCATACCTATCTTGCCGTTGCGTGTCCAGGAGATCGGGCGGCGCACGGGTGGCGTTTTTGGCGGGCCGCTGCATGCGTTTGCCGTCATCATATGCTTTCTGAAAAGGCATTTTGAGCCATGCAGCTTGAGTATATCGCACATACCAGGGCTTTTGTTTTATCTGTTCCGCGGGCCGATAGCGTTCTTGTAAGTTCGCTCGTGCAGGAACACGGGTGGAATTTCAGTCAGTCTGTTTCGACGGCGGAAGAAGCCAAACTATTTACCAAAGAACCATACGCTGCTGTCGAGTTTGCCGGTTGTGCGGTAAACGGGGCGGCGGAACGATTACATCCGCTTGTATCCGCAATTGCCGCGTCTCGACAGGAAACTAGCGATGTTCAGATTCCAGTCCCGCCGGATAGGGAACTTTGGCCTTTTCAGCGCGCGAGTGTGGAATACGCGCTCTCTCGAAATCGGGTTCTTTGTGGGGATCAGCCTGGATTGGGGAAAACGCCTATTGCTATCTGTTTTGCTAACGCGCTCCGCGCAAAGAGGGTTTTGGTCGTTTGTCCTGCGAACATCCGGTTACAGTGGGGTACTCGAATACGCGAATGGACAACCATGCCTCGGCCACATCTGGTTTACCCGGTCCTGTCGGGCAAGAACGGTGTCCATCCGTCTGCCGAATGGACGGTTGTCAGCTACGATCTTGCGCGTACCGAAGCCATAGGAAAGGCTCTTGCTCGCGGCCGGTACGACTTGTTGATTTTGGATGAAGCCCATTATTTGAAATCTGCCGATGCAGAGCGTACTCAGGCGATTTTCGGAGATCATTCTGGGGCGTTTCGTAAATTGGTCCGGACCAACGGCCGACATGAATATGACGAGTGGTTTCCCGCCTTGGCATCGAGGTGTGG
>JAGWKM010000382.1 GCA_028865305.1 Patescibacteria group bacterium
TTCTGGCTTTTAAAGGATGCGGCCGCTGTATTTTCCGGCAATGCCGTGCTTGCTATGGCGCACGGCCAATATCACCGCGGTCAGGTTTCGAAGAAAATGGTCGTCGTATTTCAAGGCTAGCCTGATTTCTCGCCGGACCAGGTCGCGAATAAAATGAATGCTTTGGGGAAATTCGTCCCCGTAATCGCGCGCAAGAAACAGAAAATTGCGGAGCTGATAATAACGCCGCAACGGAGAATAAAAGCTCAATACTTTTTTAGGTCCGAAAACAGGCCACAGGCGCTTGGTGCGCAAGATCCCGAGACGATGAATCATCAAAGGAAGCGTAGTGCAGGCGAGAATGAAGCCTTTGCGGCGTGCCCGCAGGCAGTAATCATGATCCACGTGATCAACAAAAAAATCTTCCCGGAAAGGCCCGATAGTTTTGAAAATTTCCAGACTCAGCAGCGTGCCTGAGGTGATGATAAATTCTTTTGCAAGCCAAAGCCGCCCTTCTGAAAGCGGCACAGCGGCATCGACGACCGTGCCGTCGTGCAGCTTGTTATGATAACCGCAGCCGAGCAGGCCGAGCTTCGGACCGAGCGCCGAAAAACAATCGGCGTGGATTTGGACGAGGTTTTGGATGGTGTTTGGGAAAATCCTGGTATCCTGGTCGAATAACAGGAACCAGCTGTAACCCTTGCCCGCGCCCGTCCGTATTCCGAGGTTGAGCCCTGCCGCCACACCGGTGTTGGAGGTGTTTTCTACAAGGGAAACTTTTTCACTGCTCAGTTCTCGAAGCTTTTGCACGCACGGTTCGCTTGAGCGATTATCAACAATGACCGTGTGAACTGCCGCCGCCGCAATGGTCTGGATGCAATCGAGAGACGCGTTGTCCGGATTGTAAGTGATTACAATCGCGCAAATCCCGGCTGGCGTCGGTTCGTCCGCAGGCGCGTTCATCCCACAGGCAGGCTGGCAACGGCCTGGCCGTCGTACAATGATTTATAAAGAGGATTTGTGCCGTAA
>JAGWKM010000078.1 GCA_028865305.1 Patescibacteria group bacterium
AATTGGATACTGGAGTATACTGGGAATATGAGCTCTATTTTTAAAGCGTATGATGTCCGCGGGGTCTATCCGGATGAATTAAATGAGCAGAACACCGTACAGATCAGCCGGGCGCTCGCACGGTATTTTGGACGCGGCGCAATGATCGTGATCGGACATGATGCGCGGCTGAGCTCGCCTTCATTATATAAGGCAGTGAAAAAAAGCCTTACGGTCAAAGGTCACTTGTCACATGTTATTGATGCCTGCTTGATGACCACACCGATGCTGTATTTTCTGGTGAATGACCTCAAGGCTGACGGCGGGATCATGGTGACGGCTTCGCATAATCCGAAAGAATATAACGGCCTGAAGATCGTCAAGAAAGGGGCGCGGCCGATCAGCGGCATGCAGGTTGAGAGCATTATGAAAAAATATAAGCATGTATAACGCTTCAAAGGATTATCGCGGCCGGTATACCCGCTTTCTTACCGGAAAGTTAAACCTGAAGCGTCAGCTGACAGTTGTTGCCGATTGTTCGAACGGAACGACCGGGCCGGTTATTAAAAAGCTGAAAGCAAAAAATAAAAAGCTAAAGATCATTTTACTCAATGACCGCCCGGACGGGAATTTCCCCGCGCATGGACCGAATCCGATGGCGCTAGGTGCGATGGACCGGCTGCAGCGGGAAGTGAAAAAGCGAAAAGCCGACCTCGGGGTCATTTTTGACGCCGACGGAGACCGGGTGTTCTTTGTCGATGACCGCGGGCGGCGCGTAGGCGCTGACGAGGCGGGATTCGCCCTGGCTCAGTTGTTCCGCCCGCCATTTGTCGTGGGAACGACCGCAAGTTGGAGATTAAAAAGACTGAAGTCGTTCGTTTCGCCGGTCGGCCACTCATTCTTTAAGGCATTGATGCGCAAAAAGAAAGCGTCGCTTGGGCTGGAGCATTCCGGACATTTTTATTTCAAGGATTTCTTTTACTGCGATTCCGGGATCTTCGCGGCGATCCAGATGATGAACTTTGTGTCGGGCCTGGAGAACGGATTTGCGGCATGGCTGGATGCGCTTCCGAAATATTACCGTTCCGGCGAGATCAATTTTCGCGTACATGACAAAAAGGCGGTTCTGAATAAAGTGGAAATGAAGTACCGGCGGATGGCGACAAAGATCTCGCGTTCGGACGGACTGACGATGGAATTCGGCGGAGCTCGTCCCGAGCTTGCCGAAGGATGGTGGTTCAATGTGCGCTCCTCGAACACGGAAAATTTGCTACGGTTGAACGTGGAGGCGCATTCGAAAAAAGTTTTACAAAAAGAGTTGCGGACCCTGAAAGAGATTGGTAGGCTTTAGTCAGCTATTCGAAGAGAGGAACGACCCTTATGCGAAAGTTCCTGATCGGAGTTTTGCTGTTCTTTTTATGTGGAACCGCGAGCGGACAAGGATGGGTTTTCCGGGATCAGCCGCTCAATTTCCTTGGAGTTTCGGCATACGACGGCCCGCCGGTTCCCGAAAGCGTTGGCCGCACCGGCTGGCTTGTGATCCATTTGGCTACGGCGCCGTTGCCGGGGCATGATTTCGTTCTCGTGAAGCTTTGCTCAACGACCTTTGTTGTCAAGGTTGATCCTTCTCAAGTTTTTCCCGGCCCGCCGAACGCTTCCTACGAATGGGGTGGATCGGTGAGCGTGAGCAGCGCGGGACACGTTATCGCGCAGAGCGAATATCCCCCGTATTTTGTTTTGAGCGGAAAGGTCGTTCTGGTATTTCGCAGATACGCTGACCTGAAGCGTTTCCCTCAGTTCTTGGATACACAGATACGCCATTACTGCGCATCGCCGAGTCCGTAAAAAATTCACCCGCACTTCATGTGCGGGTTTTTATTAGAACAATGTTTGCATTCCGGTCGAGGGGAGGCGGTGCTGCCAGTTGAAGTCTACTTTCACGATCTCTTTGCCGTGGTTCGTCGGGACGAGGAGCCAGCCCTGTTTCATGCCGAGCTCATAGAGGTCTTTGGTGATCTTCACATCATTGAGGCAATAACTCTTCAACTCCTCGAAGCGTCCTTCATTGTAGAACTTGATCGCCTCCAGACCGTGTGCGGTCTTGCCGGTTTTGAGGTTGGTATGCGCGAGCTGGTCGAGGCTGACGCGATGCCCGAGCTTTTCTTCGATGTCATCCAGGATATCCAGGCTCTCGATCGCTTTTACATTGAACGGATAATAGGCGTTGAGCACCGGAATATCGAACCGGTTGCTGCTGAAGCCGACGATCAGGCCCGCGCTCTGGAGGACCGGGCCGAGCTTATCGAGTTCGTTCTCGAAGAATGAAAGATACTCATTCTTCTTGTATGAAAAGACACCGACAAAGGAAATTTGCAGTTTTTCGATGTTCGCCGCCCCGCCGACATCGGCGAAGGTGTTCTTGGTTTCGATATCAATAACGAGTTTGTCCATAATGAAAAGTGAGTAGAGCGTAGCGCATAGGCAGTGGTTTTTTCTACGGGCCGCTTCCTACTTTCTACTGCCTATCTATACGTGTCGGTCCGCAACCTTGCTTGCCGCAAAACTGTCCGGCTTGGTGCGCGCTTCAAAATTGTTTGCCCGGACCGCGCCGACGAGTTCCTGGATCATCGTGCGGGTCGCGCCATTCTCGCCGACGTCGACGTGGACCTCGAACGCGCATTTATCGAGCTTCGCCTCTTTTAAAAGCGTCACCAGTTCTTTGCTGAGCTCGATCGAGAAGAGGACCTCCTGCCACATGCGATCGCGGAGCGTGTGGATGTTGCCGGCTCCCAGATGCCGCCAGAAATACCGGCCGCCGCGGCCGACGCGGTGCACGACGATCGCGGTCACGAAATCAGCCTTATCAGCGGGGCGCTTTTCGGAGTCGCTGCCGACGATGATCTTGTATTCGCGGTTCGGCTCTTCCGCAACGAAGTCGGCAACGGCGCGCACGACCTGTTCGGTGGTGAGCATAAGCCCGAAGGAACTATGGAATAGTGGTCGAGAGGGGGTCATGAGTCGTACCCTACGGCTTTTCGAGCGCTCAGTCAATGATTTATTCGGATCATCTCTATCGCGAAATCATGGTTCGGCTACTCCGGCGGTAGCCGCCCATTACGCCTCACCGCCAAAACTCGCCCTTGGCGAGGCCGATCTTTTGGCGGTTCCGGAGTTTCCGCATATAGAGAGATCCTCACCGAGAAGGGGCTTGGAAATCTAAGCTGAATACCGCTCCGAAAGTTTCTCTCAAATGATGAATAGCATCGTTGAGAGATAGCAGAGTTATTTATTTGACATCACAGATGTTTCTAAGTATTATATTTTCAGCTACTCAACAACTTTTCAAGGAGGAATACCGTGAAAACCGACAGTCAGCAAAAGGCCAAATCGCTGGATCGGAAGAATCTCATGACGTACATACTTTTGATATATGCGTTCGGTATTATAGCGGTGAGCCGTCTTGTTGCATTGTACGCGAACCTTATTTCGCTGGAGCGCGCTAGTGGGATTGCTGATGGAGCTTTTGCTGTGGCTCTCCCGCTTTTTTTCGTACACCTGCTTTTTTACCGCGATGGATCTTCCGAAAAGCATCTCATCATGAAGGATAGTTATGGACTTTTAAGAAAGGTTAAGGTTTTGGAAGAGACAGACAAAACTTACCTTATATCCTGTGATGACCTTACTTCTCGTCCGAAGCGCATATATAAGGATGATCCGGAGATCATTGAGGTGATCTCTGCATCGGATCCTGAATAAGTTTTCTTCAAGCAACCTTCGCATAGGTTGCTTTTTATTTTTTTAATACGGCTTTTATGGATCTAAGCCAATAAAAATTTACGGACATTTGAAATATTTTTTAAGCTTAATTAAGTACAATTAAGTTTATTGACATTAGAAGATGGAGATATATAATTATCATATAGATTCGATATATAAAAATCCCCTTATCGGGAGCACCATATTAAGGAAATCAATTAAACAAGGCCTTGTTTTTTAGAAGTTCGTACGAGCTTCCTACCGTTGCAAGCGGTTAAAAGTGCGCTAGATTCCCTTGTCACAATACAGTACCCCCAATAAAGGGGTTTTTATTTTATAAGAACCGATGCAAAGGTAGTAGCTTCCTCACAAGCGCCTAGCTTTGAACCGGTTTTTTTCAATGTTCTTAACTTAATTTTATCACGAAATGGGCGGAAATATAAGGTTCCGCCTGAATAAACTGTTTATGACTTTCTAGCTTTAAGGTTATTATATTTAATATGAAGCGTTACTATTTCGATCATGCGGCGGCGACGCCGCTCGACCCTGCGGTTGAGAAGGCGATGAAGCCGTATTGGCGCGAGATCGCCGGGAATCCGGGTTCGCTCCATTGGTTCGGCCAACAGGCATCGGCAGCCGTGTTTTCGGCACGCGAAACGATCGCGAAGTCGCTGGGTTGCGGTTATGGAGAGATCATCTTCACCGGATCGGCGACCGAAGCGAACAATCTTGCGCTTCGCGGCGTAATGAAGAGCGTTCTAAATGATAGAAATGTTCTAGGTGTTGTAAATGATAAAACAACAGACAGAACAATTAGAACAGCCGGAACAGATAGAACGATGATTGCGGGGAAGCCGAAGATCATCGTGTCCGCCATTGAACACGACTCGATCTTGGATACCTGTAAAGATCTTGAAAAAGAAGGCGTGGAAGTGGTGTATCTTCCAGTATCGAAAGCGGGAATCGTTGATCCGGCGTCCGTAGCCAAGGCGCTCGATGAACGGACCGTTCTGGTTTCCATTATGTATGCGAACAACGAGATCGGGACGATCCAACCAATTTCTGAAATCGCCAAGATTGTCAGCGATTTCAGAAAAGAATCAAGAATAAGGAATAAGGAATTAGGGAAGAATCCAAATCCCATTATTCATAATTCATTATTCGATCTTCCACTGCTTCATACCGATGCCGTCCAGGCGTTCAATTATCTTTCCTGCAACGTTGAAGAACTTGGCGTTGATCT
>JAGWKM010000383.1 GCA_028865305.1 Patescibacteria group bacterium
CCCAGCTTGCAAGAATACGCAAACCCTGGTATGCCGCCCCGGAAATAACACCATGCTCGATCTGCTGCATGTTCGGCACCCACCCATCCATTATACGCCCACCGTCGCTCATGCGATGACGACGATGATGCCGTTTAACCGGAGTAGAACTTGAATGATGATGTCTGCGATGATGAGTTCCTTTTCTGCGAGCCATTGTAAAATCCTTTCAAAGTAAAAAATAAAAATTACACAATCATTTCATGTTTACGGAGTCGCCGCTTCCAATGAGTTGCCGGAAGGCGGTGGCGGCAAATTCACACTGCCTACATTGCTTGCCCCACCTTCAAACTGTAATGGCGAACCCGAAGTCTGCGCCGGAGTGTTCGTGGCCGTTGTTCCCGTCGTATTCATTCCCTTTAACCATACATATATTCCATAACCGGCCGCGCCGAACAAAAGCAACCAAACAAAACTATCATCACTCTGTTTACGGCGTGCCATCAGCCGTTTCCTTGAACATTTATACCTAATTGCTTGGCCGCATTCCCTACCGTCGAGAGATCTGCCGCGGGAATTGTTATGTTCCCTAACGCCGTGCTTGCCGTTACCGTACTTTTTTGCATGAAAAAATATACAGCCGCCGCAATCGCTCCGCCGATCAAAAGTACAGGCGTTATGGAACTATTTTGTTTACCGCGTGCCATTTTCTTCGTATAACATGCCGCAAAGATAAAAACATTTTTTTGAAATCCAAATCGCTCGCTACAACCAATATTCCCCATAGCGCCCATATCGCAAGCACCATTAACAAACCAAAACCTTCCCCTCCGCCTGTTGCGCCGCATGCATGCAAAGCTACACCCGTTGCACCGGCAGCCGCGGCCGCACTTTTAGCCGCCGTTCCCGATGAAGAACTCGGAACGAACATCGGCGTCTTTTGTCCGACCGTGCCCGACGCCGCCGTGCTTGCGGAAGCGTTCGGATTTTGCACCGTAACTTTTGCCGCATTACCTAACGCTTGCATT
>JAGWKM010000384.1 GCA_028865305.1 Patescibacteria group bacterium
AACCCGCTGTTAACAAAGGCTGTTTTGATCGAGGTGAAGTAAGGCAGAACGAGTTTGGCGATCTGCGCGGGACCGGCGTCCACGTCGACCGCAAAGAAAATACAGGCACCTGCCTGCGCCCCTATTGTTGGCGCGTATTGTGCGCAGAACGTTCCATCGCGCTCGCCAGCTCCAGCGCTGATTCCGCCATGGGCAAAATCGCCCCAACTTTCGTTGACGAGTCCTAGCTTGATGCCCGCGGCGGCGAGTGCCTTGGCTTCGGCAGGTTGCACGACTTTCGAGCCGGTCGGATTGATCGCCGACAGATAACGAATGACGGTCGTAATATTATCCGCCTGCAGATGAACGATCTGGTTTGTCGTTATTTGATTGGTATCGACGATCATTTACGAACTCGGCCCCGATAGAAGTTTCATGGCATCGGTTGATAAAAAATCGAGACGTTGGCGATTGCGGCAGATCCTTGCGGGGTTTGCACGCGGAAGAAAAGCGCGGCGTCCGAAAGTACCATGGTGTTTTGATTGGCAATCGTCAAATTCTGCATATTGTTAACCGTGTCGGTCGTAGTAGCGGTGACGGTAATGGCGGTCCCGCTTGCCACCACAGCGACACCGCCCGCACTTCCGGCGGTAAATACTCCGCACGTCGCCGAACTCAATGACGCGCTGGCGCCGGAAATAACAATACCGTGAATACGGTAGCGCGTATAACCAGACGGCAACGGCACAACGACCGGGTTATCGGTATTGGCGGAATTGAAATTGATGCCAGTTACGCTGCTGGCAAACATGCCGTAAGTGTTGGTAAAAGCAACGCCGGAATCCTGAATGACGCCATCGGTCGTCCACGATGCGAGATGGTTTGGGGTAACGACGCCGGATTGAAGCACGCTATTCATGATGTTGCCTTTTTAGCACGTTAGCCCACCTTTTCCAACCCCACCGGGCTGTTGTCGTTAGATGCCGGGTCGAGGTCGCGGTTGAGGAGGTAGTTGAAAGTGAAATAT
>JAGWKM010000385.1 GCA_028865305.1 Patescibacteria group bacterium
AGGTAAAGACCAATGGCACGTAGAAACGGTTTTCAGAGGCTGAACGATGAGCCGAAGGGCGTCCATTTCAGGGACAAGCTCTCGAACAACCAGGATAACGGCGACATCGTGAACCCGCCCAACCGCATCAAGGGTTGGAGCAATCCCACGAAGCAGCGCAACAGCCTCAATGTGCAGCGCCCGGGCAGGGAAAAATAATGCCCGGCTTCCGCACAAATTGGAATAGCCTGTTCGGCGGGGAATCCCAGGAGGATTTGGGCATGCGCGGTCCGTTCGGCAGTCCGACCGGAAAGCTGCGGTTCCGCAATCCCATGTCCAACATCCCGGTGTTGAACAAACCCGTATCGAATCTTCCCGTCACGACCAACACATCCGTACAGACCGCCGCGCTTCCCGACCCGAATAGCGGCCCCTATACGGGTGGAAGTCTGAAAATCTGAGGAGACCGTCATGGCCGATGAAAAGAGTTTAGAGCGCAAAGTCCAACTGTTCGACCAACTGTTGGAGAAAGACCCTGAAATCCGCGATGCCACCCTGAAGCACTTGGCAAAGCTCAATCCCGGTACGGTACTGCCCGAAGTCCGTGCCGACGAGAAGATTGACGCCGCCTACAAGCGCGCCAAGGAAGATGCGGTCAAGGAAGTTGAAGAGAAATGGAAGCAGCGGGATTTCGAGAACAACCTGTCTTCCGAGAAGAAAGCCGCGCGCGAAAAATATCATCTGAACGATGAGGAATTCGCCAAGGTGGAAGAGCTGATGCAGCAACGCCGCATCGGTTCCTACGACGCCGCCGGCGATTACTTTCGGATGCTGACCAAGGCGGCGGAACCCGCGCCGGTGGCATCCGCTCCTTCCTTTGAGTTGCCGGATCGCAAGTCCATGAAGGAACTTTGGGACGACCCCAAGAAATGGTCCTTGAACGAGGCACGTAAGGTACTGGCTGAGCTGCGCGCCAAGGGCAGCACGGCTGTCGAGTAATTACTGAGGAGACACCGAAATGGCTCTA
>JAGWKM010000386.1 GCA_028865305.1 Patescibacteria group bacterium
CGGAGTGGCGTCCGACCATCCGTCTATGTAAAATTTATTCTCACATGATTCATCGCCGGAGGCGCCGGAACACAGAATCTGCATGACGCCGTAGGACGGATCGGAGGGGTTGACGGCATCCGCGCTCAAGCCCGATTCCACCACGGCATGAGCTTTAATCAAACGCCAATCGACGTTGTAGGCCAGACCCCATTTCTTGAATAGATCGTCAAGAGTCGGGTTAAGAGCTTCTACAGCGTCGGCGGGTTTATTTGTCACCAGGAAAAGCCCTCCAGCCAGTAAAAGAAAAAGAATATAAAGCATTAATCGTAGTAACCGGTCAGTTTTGGTTGAACATTTGAAAATGTACCGCCAATGACAGCGACTGTTAGGCCGATGGTCGGCGTTCCGGCAACCAAAAAGACGGGAAAAATCCCTCTCATAATTGATGCGCGCCCCAATTCAGAGCCGGCAACAAGCGCAGCCTGATTAGTAAACGAGAATGTACCACTATCTGCTAAATTTGTTCCCGTGGCGTCAAAGGTGGTGTGAAAGCCAAATCCGGATACATCACCCACAACCCCGTCGCCGAAAAATGTGAAAGCGATTGTTAACATCAAATATTTAGCAGCGGAAGGAACTTGAGCGCCCGGAGCATAAGTGTTTAGTCCGGCCACAATGTTCCACGCGGGGAGAAGCAATCGTGGATTTGCAATCACTTGATTGGGTGCAATGCGGATAAATCCAGTCGGAGGAGTCGATAAATTACCACCGCCACCGCCCGCGCGCAGTAACACGTCAGCTTACCGGAGAGATATACAGATTGCCGCCCGCTGCTGCCGCGATCAGATGCAGCTTATCGTTGGCGACGATCCGCAGACCACCATAAACCAGACCGCCGCGCAAGGGATAACTGCCGGTCAACGAGGCGTTTTGATTGAGTTCAATGAAGCAGTTATTGTCCGCCGTGATATCGTAAATTCCCTGTTCCAGTTGAATACTGGTATCCGCTACCGTGATTGCCA
>JAGWKM010000387.1 GCA_028865305.1 Patescibacteria group bacterium
TGGAGAACGCTCGAATACATAGCCAAATGCGTAGGCGGCTCTGAGGCAGGCGTAAGCGCAAGGTTGAGGGATTGCCGCAAACTAAAGTTCGGAGGCTACAAGGTGGATCGTAGGCGTAGGGGCGATCCGAAAAGCGGGGTTTGGGAGTATAGGTTGAGGGCGGGTTAATGGCGACGCGGTTGATAGAGACGAAGAGCGATATTGGCGCACTCGCGCATTTTCTCGGATCGAGGAAGCTGCCGGTTACGGTGACTATCGAATCGGGGAAGTTGCGCAGTTATGAACAAAACAGGCTCCAGCGGTTGTGGGTGTTGGAGGCTGAGGCGCAGGGCGACCAGACCGCCGAGGAATACCGTGGCTACTGCAAGTTGCATTTCGGAGTTCCAATTCTTAGATCGGAGAATGACAAATTCCGCGAAGCCTATGACAAGCATATTCGCCATTTGGATTATAAAACGAAGCTGGCGATGATGATGGTTCCGCTGGATTTCCCGGTCACCCGCCTAATGACGACGAAGCAAAAAACCCGGTATCTCGATGTGGTCTATCAGCATTTTACCGGACTGGGGATGAGATTGACGGAGCCTTCTAATGGCTAAAAAACGCAGGCAAAAAACCATTTCCGCGTTGTCAAACGATGTAGCGGCCCTAATCCAGAAGTTAGTTAGGGTGAAAGCCGCAGATAGAGACGGTTATTGCCGTTGCGTGACATGCGGAAAGGTCGGGCATTACACAGAAATGCAGGGCGGCCACTTTATCTCTCGGGCTTGGCTAGCCACCAGATTAATGGAAGAAAATATCCATGTTCAATGCGCGGGATGCAATGGCCCAGGTCAAGGTAATCTCATCGCCTACACGATGTACATGGAAGACACCTACGGAAAGCCATTTGTTTTGGAGCTATTAAGACGCAAGCATTCTCCAACTAAATATCGCCGGCCAGATTTGGAGGACTTGAAGGACGAATACAGGGGACGGATAGCGGAGATCATGGCCGAAAAAGG
>JAGWKM010000388.1 GCA_028865305.1 Patescibacteria group bacterium
ATGCGTATGTATTTTCCGGTCCGCGCGGCGTGGGAAAAACAACGGCGGCGCGCGTGTTTTCCAAGGCGCTGAATTGTGAAAATCTAAAAGAGGGCGAACCATGCAATGCGTGTGGTCCGTGCCTGGCGGCTCAAGAAGGTCGGCTCGTGGATTTTATCGAAATGGACGCGGCAACGCATACGGGTGTGGATGCCGTACGCGAATCCATTGTCGAGCATGTGCGTTTTGCGCCCATGATGGGGAAACGAAAAATTTACGTACTAGATGAGGCCCACATGCTCTCGACATCGTCATGGAATGCGTTGTTAAAGACGTTAGAGGAACCGCCGCCATATGCTTTTTTTATTTTTGCCACAACCGAGTGGCATAAAGTTCCGGCCACGATCGTCTCGCGATGTCAGCGTTTTGATTTTAAACGTATTGCGGATGAACCGCTGGCGATGCGTATCAAAAAATTAGCCGCTGATGAAGGCTGGAAGATTGATGATGAGGTCGTCCACCTGATCGTTTCTCGTTCCGAAGGGTGTGTGCGCGACGCCGAAACCTTGCTCGGTCAAATTGGTTCGCTTGGCGAAACATCTGTCACGATGGATGTCGCCGGTTTGGTCATTCCTCCGAGCCGCATTCCATTGGCGGCGCACTTGATGGAGTTGTGGGCGGCGCGCGATCACGATGCGGCGTTAACGGAGGCACAGCGCCTGGTCGAAGATGGCATTCCCGTTTTGCCGTTGTTTGATGACCTGATTTTTGTGATTAAAAAATTATTAAGCGTTTCCGGCAACGCAAAACGTGCGGACGAATGGAAGCAGGGGACTGAGGATGATCGTGCCATCGCAAAATTAGTTCAGGCATTTGATCCGGGCGAGTTAAATGATCTGGCGTTGTTATTATTCGAACGCCGGCGGGATATCAAGTCCGGTGTTGATCCGCTATTCGCATTGCAATTAGCCGGAACGGTTGTTGCATGCGGATTGTTAAAACACAGCACGGAACAAACAGGG
>JAGWKM010000079.1 GCA_028865305.1 Patescibacteria group bacterium
GAGCCGTTGCCGCGCGGCATCTATGCCAACGGCGTTCATGCGACGGACTATGAGGGAGAAACAGTGTCGGTTGAAGTGTTGCGCTGCTATTCGGATTGCGTCGAACAGGTTGCGGAATTTTCATCAAACGAAACCGAAGCCTATCATCTGGCGTGGGTTGTGGCGTACTTGGCTGGATGGTACAAAAACTGCTGGCTCAACATTGATCTTGAACACGGCGGCGCGGTGGTATTTCGAGAAATTCAGAATCTACGCAATCAGGTTTCTCTCGGCCTGATCGGGCAAGACGGAATTTTCGGGGCGATGGTTTTTTATCTCTATAATCGAATCGACAATGTAAGCGGATCGTCGCGGACGTGGCACTGGCGCTCGAATAATTCTGGAAACGAGGATGAAATATTTTCCGATTTCAAAAACTCGTTTCTGATGGATCGCCTGTTCGCTCATTCCGTGCCGCTGTTTCAGGAAATGGCAACTCTCGTACAGGGCAAAACCGGAATCAGCGCAGACGAAGGTGCCGAATGTGCCCGGTCGCACGCCCTGGCAATTGCCCTTCGAACTTGGGCTGACCACATCCGAACGGCCATGATTGGCGAGAAAAAAACAAGGGAAAGCGAAGAAAAACGCGACGTAAACGCAGCACCGGCCACGTTCCTCGAAAGTATCGTATCGTCTTTCGTTAGAAATCGTGGCATAATCCAAGAGGAAACTACCCGGCGAGCGCGCTAATGAGTTACGTCAGACGCCTGTATGAATGTGGCCTCGGCCATCGCTTCCACGACATTGTGCAAAAAAACGCCCCGCCGCCGCAGGATTGTCCAATCTGCGACGGCATAGCTCACGCATTGGAACCGCCCCATTTTCCGGCAGACGCGAGATCGGATACGCAGTCCGCCCCGGGCATTCGCGGAAGCAACACCAAAGCCATTGCGAGATTTGAACACAACGCATTCGTGAGACCGCATTTCGACAACGGTGCTCCGCTGCTGACAAATCTCAAGGACAACACTCGTCCCGGCGAGGTGGCCGCCATACCGGAAACGCCCAACACAAACGAAACCATGCGAATGATGCGCGATATGCACGAACAGGCGCAGCAAATCGGGGGGAAGGAAACCGAAGGCGGCCGGGCGATGATGTCGCTCGGTGGTGGTTGGGGTGGAGCGGGTGCCATGCTGCCAACGGCAGGCGGCAACGCCTCGGTTCTTTCCATGGTACATGGGCAAAATAACTTGCCCGGCCAGCGCAAGATTGTTGAATTACAGTCAACGAAAAAGATTGCATGAAGTTACCGACGGAAAATGCGCGAAATTTTGCGCTGCAAATGCGGCAATCCCTCATGGGCAGCCAAGCGCAACGCGCTCGGGACTCCCAGAATTGGGACGCGCTGTTTTATTCCGGCGCGACGATGGACAAAGACGAGGCGGCCATCGTCAACATTGTATCGAGCCGAATAAAAACTCAGGCCGGTAATCTTTTTTCACCCGATCATCTGACGTTCCGCCTCGAATACGGCGTCAACACGCCGGAACCTGTTTTGCTGAAAGCACAGACCGCAGGAAGCGAGATTTCCCGCGAACTGCGCGAAGCCGACGCCGATCTTGAATTTTCTGATTGTGTGGAATTGGCCCTGCGCCACGGGTGTTCATTCGGACAACTGCAATGGGAATCAACAGACGGGGGAAAAACTGGCAGCTTCGCATGTGATGCTATCCAGCAATCGTCTGTGGGGGTTTTGAACGAGCGCGCAAAAAGTCTCCATGACCAACCGGCCGTCATGGTCAGCTATTCAATACCAGCGGAAGAATTTAAGACAGCCGTTCTAAAATTTCGCGGCACAACAGACGTAGCCAGCGCGTTTGATAATCGTGATGGTAGCGCTGCAACACAAATGAATGACGCAACGCGCGTCGTTCTTGGACTAAATCAACCCATATCAAGCGCCAGCACGTCGCAGGCTGGCTTTGTCAACATCCTTCCGCGACCGCCATTTATCCCAAGTGCAAATTCTCGCGGCCGTCAGGTCGCCATTGACGCAATCTGGTTTCACGAAGACGATGGCACATGGGCGACGGTTTATGTCGTTGAGGGAAACGAAACCATCGGTACGGATCGCTGGCGTAATTTCTTGGCACTCGATCCGACCGGCGACGAAAACAAAATTCTCGCCAAGAGAATCCCATATTTTTACGTCTGCCCGGTTCCGGTCAAGGGGTCGTTTTTCGGCCGCAGCATGATTGCGGATTTTGCCGAGGCTCAGGATTATTTGCGGCGTCACACAAACGGACTTGATAATATTTTGAGCCGACGCGAAGACCCGAGCTACGTTGGCTTCGGCGCAATCCAACCAGCGGAAATTTATCGTCAGCAGCTTCGCAACCCAGGCGGGTTTGTCACTGAAACCGGACCCAACGCCAAGGTTCAGGAATTTGCGCCGCAGATGCCACCGGAGATTTTTGAGGCGCTTGGCGTTGTCGCTGAGTTTGCTTCAGACGCGGCGAACGCGCCGCCGATTGTGCAAGGACGCGGCGAAAAGGGCGTCCGGGCAGGAGCCCATGCTGAAACCCTGATGCTGGCGGCTTCGTCTCGGGAACGCCGCCCGGCACTCAGAACCGTGCGCCAATGTGGCGACATGGGGGACTTGGCCTTGGATATTTGGCGCGTCAAAGACGCCTCAATTTTATCGAGCAAAGGCGGCGATTTCACGGCGGAATCCCTGCCAAATGGCTTCCATGTTTACTGCAACGGATTCACCGCTTCTCCAATGTTCGCGGCAGAATACTTGAACAAGATAAGTGAACTTGTGCGGGTGGGGGCCATTGGTCCAGAACAGGTGCTTGACTTGATTAATATTGAGGGGTATGATTTACTGCGAAACGCTCTTGAAAAGCGCGAAGCCGCCCAGGCCAAGTTCCTTCAAGAGCATCCCGAGGTTGTCACCAAGATGGCCTCACATCGTAGGTAGGAGAGTTTTCTATGGCTCGTGGTCGCAAGCGTTCGCATAAACGGAAGTAGTTGAGGTTTGCCGGAGGCGAAACGGGCGCAGCCCGGATAACCTTCCCCCGTCCGTGCGTCACCGCATCCGCTTCGCTTCCGGTAATTTCTAATGGCTGTTTCGGCACCACTCGCAACTCCAACCCCAAACGTCGGGGCGCAAGCCCAAGGCGTTTTGCTCGCCGCTCAGGCGTTGCAAATCATGCAGAAGGCATTGGGCATCGTCAGCCCCACAACGCCACTCGGACAGGCACTTGCTCACGCTCTAAAAACAATTGGCAAGCAAGTCGGCTCGCCGCCCGAATCACAACTCGTCAATTCCCTGCAATCGCAACTCATCGAGGCGCAGCGCAGCGCCATGCAGCGCGCGGCGATTGCACACAATCTCACTGGCGGCGGTGTTGCCGCTCCGGGCGCGGCTCCTGTGTCGCCTCCTTCGGCCGCGCCCGGCCCCACAATGCCGATGGCGGCATAGGAGTAAAACGATGGCCTCAAAACTTCCAGGTCCGACGCTTGATACGCCTCCGGGCGACAATCCGGCACCAGGCATCACGCGCCCGGAATTGACCGATAACAGTTGGTCAAAAACCGGCGCTCCGAAAGAAATGGCGAATCAGGGAATGGATGTCGATTTCCCGTCTCAGCCCAAGACGCGCAATTTGAATGGCCCCAATAACCGGACTTGATGCCAATGGCTGACCTTGCACAAGCACTCCAAGAACTCGACCCGGCAACCCGCGACAGGGTTATTGCCACGCTTCGCGCTGGTGACACGATGGCCGCCCTTCTGCAAGACGCCGAAGCGGCGCAAGTCGTTTCTTCGGCGGCTGACAGGTTGGCGAAAAAGCGTAATCCTGCAATTCAAACCGCCGACGATATTGCTCAACGCTACGCCGATCAGGTTTTGGCGAAGGTGGACCAAAAACTTTCGGAGCGTGACAAGAAAACATCCCAGGAACGCGCCGAAGCAGAACTCACGGCGAAAATCGACAGCCTGAAATCCTCAGAAAATTTCACCGACGAGGGCATTCAGGGCGTTCTCAAGCTCATGCAGGAGCGCGGGGTTGCGGACATCGACATCGCCGCGCGCGAATACCGCCGCGAGCATCCGGCACCCAATCCGCAGGCGCGCATGACCGAGAGGATGCGGTGGAATGTCGAAGGTCAGATGCAGGCCGGAAGCGAAAAGCCGTTTTTCTTTCCCGAGGACGGAACGCCTTCCGTAGTCCAAGACCCTGAGACTTGGGCGCAGGAGACGGCGTTGAAGTATCTCAACAACGAAATTGAACTACCGGCGTAAAGGAGATTTTTAAATGTCGGTTCTTGGTACGGGTATTATCCCTTCCGGTACGCCGGGTACGGAACTTTCGAATACGGTACGACGGATTTTCACTCCGTCGCTTTTCGTCCAACTAGGCAAGGCCGCGCCAACACTCTCTCTTTTGCTTCGAAGCTCTCGCGTAGCTCGTGGCGGTGTCGCTCCCGTCACGTTCTCCCTGCAAACCGCCGCGATGGTTTCGGGAAATTGGTCAGGCTATTTGGGCAACTTCGCCGCCCCGCAACCAATTCCCGGCATCAACGCCAACGCGCAGTTTCCGCAGTGCATGTTCCTCATGCCGATTCCGTTCTTGTTCACGGAGCGGGCAATTCAGGAAAAGGCAAAGATTGTCGATATTCTTTCGGCGCGCATGTCGGATGCTCGTCGCTTCTTCGTTGACGCAATCAGCAACGGCCTCACCATCAGCGGCACGACGTATTCCACCGGCCTGTTTGCCGCAAATAACAACACGTATCCCTTGGCAATCTCCACGCTGGCTGATGCCTACGACGACGATACCAACGTGGGGACTTATGGTGGCGTTGATCGCACAACGGCTTATCCCTCGTTTCGAGGAAACCTACTCACGTCAGCCGGTGCCAA